>JBQDJW010000001.1:0-7530 GCA_052086425.1 Pseudoclavibacter sp.
ATGGATCAAGACTCCCAGCGGAGCACCTGCATGTTTGTCAGACACGCCCTAGTCCATGACCACCCTCACCCGCGCCACCGACGCCGCAGAACTCATCGCGCGCATCCCAGAGATTCGCCCCATCATTCGCGTGCACGCCGAGGCGAGCGAAGCACAGCGCCACGTTGCGCCGGAGACGATCGCGGCCATGACGCAGCTGGGCGTGTTCCGCACCGGCGTGCCGAAGCGCTTCGGCGGATTCGGCGCCACGACCCGCGAGCAGGTCGAGGTCGCCCGCCAGATCGCCCTCGCCGACGGCGGAACCGCGTGGATCACGGGCCTGCTCAACTCGGGCGCCTACGTCACGGGCTGGTTCCCGCAGCAGGCTCAGGAAGAGGTCTTCGGGCAGTCGCCGGACACGCTCGTGTCGATCGTTCTCGCCCCGAGCTCGCACGCGGCGAAGACCGACGGCGGCTACACCGTCTCGGGCGAATGGCGCTACAACTCGGGCTCCTGGCACTCGGACTGGGCCATTCTCGGCGCCCCGCTGCACGACGCGCAGGGCAACCTCGAAGACAACGCCATCGTGCTCATTCCCCGCAGCGACCTCACCTACGAAGAGTCGTGGTTCGTCGCCGGCCTGCGGTCGACCGCGAGCAACACCTTCATCGCCCGGGACGTCTTCGTGCCGGAGCACCGCATCCTGCGCGTCACGCCGGCGCTCACCGGCTCCTACCCCGGCGTCGACGAGTCGAGCGAGGTGCCCTACCGCGCCGCGATGGTGCCCGTGCTCGAAGCGCAGCTGCTCGGGGCGCACCTGGGCATGGGACGAGCCGTCCTGGACCTCGTGCGGGAGAAGGCCCCCAAGAAGTCGATCGCCTACACGACCTATACGCAGCAGTCCGCTTCGATCCCGTTCCAACTGTCGCTCGCGCGCGCGGCGCTCCTGCTCGACGCCGCCGAACTCTTCGCCGAGCGTTGCGTCGACGAGATCGATGCGGCAGCCGAAGCGAACACCTACCCGACCTTCGCGCAGCGCGCGAGACAGCGGGGTCAGCAGGCGCAGGTCGTCGCCAACGTGCAGGCCGCGATCGACCTGCTCATGTCGGCGCACGGCTCGGCCGGCTTCGCCGACTCGAACGTGCTGCAGCGCTTCTGGCGCGACCAGGCCGTCGCCGCGCGCCACGGCCTCACCCTCCTCGACACCGGTCTCGAGGTGTACGGGCGCTGGCTCGCGACCGGCGAAGACGCGAGCCCGGCAACGCCGTTCGTGTGAGTGCGCGCGTGGTCGGCGACGCGTCGCCGACCACGCCGTTTCGCACGCCGAAATCCCGCTCCGCCCATATTGATCCCGACAAAAACCCGGCCGTACGGTCAGTGCGCCGTCACCTTGGCGACAGTGCCGCCCCTTGACAGCCCGGAGAACGGCATCTGCGCCGGACTCCAGAGGAGGACCCATGACCACACCGCTCATCGATGGGCACCCCGTCGACATCGCTGCCTCGGTGATCGAACGCATCACCGCGATCACCCCGATGCTCCGTGAGAACGGCATCAGGGGTGAGGCCGATCGCTCGGTTCCGCAGGAGTCCGTGGATGCCCTCATCGACGCAGGCGCCTTCCGCGTCTCGACGCCGCTCGAGTACGGCGGCTACGGCCTCGGCCACCTCGACGCCATGCGCGTGGCGCGCGCCGTCGGGTACGCCGACGGCGGCACCGGCTGGATTCTCTCGCTCATCAACTCCGGCGCGGCCTACATGCAGAACTACAGCACCGAGGCCCAAGATGAGATCTTCGCCTCCGGACCCGACACGCTGATCTCGGTCGTCGTCACAGCGACCGGCACCGCGCGTCGCGTCGACGGCGGCTGGCGCATCTCGGGCAAGTGGTTCTACAACTCGGGAAGCGCCTTCGCGACGTGGGCGTTGGTGGCCGTCACGTTCGAAGACGAGAACGGTCACGTCATCGGCGACGGCCAGGTGGCCGTGTCGACCGCCGACGCGACGATCGAGGACGTCTGGTTCGTCGCGGGCATGCGCTCGACGGCCAGCAACTGCCTCGTGATCGACGACGTCTTCGTGCCCGATCACCGGGCCCTACTGCCGGTCGACCCCGAAACCCTGCCTTACAAGGCGGTTTCCGTGCCGCTCGCGATTCTCGGGCCGCAAATGGGTATCGGCCGCGCCGCGCTCGACCACGTCATCGCGAAGGCCGAGTCGAAGTCGGTGGCGTTCACGACGCTCTCCCGGCAGACCGACTCGATCACCTTCCAACTCATGATCGCGAAAGCGGCCCTCAAGCTCGACACGGCCGATCTGCACGCCGAACGCGCGGGCCGCGACCTCGACAGCGCCGTCGCGGCGGGTGAACGCCTCGACTACCGCACGCGGGCCCGCGTTCGCGCCGACATCGGTTGGGCGGCCGACAACGTGTCCCAGGCCATCGAGATCCTGCTCACGGCCCAGGGCGCGGCTTCGTTCGCCGACAGCAATCCGCTGCAGCGCATGTGGCGCGACCAGGCGGTGGTCGCCCGGCACGGCTACGTGAACCCGCCGCTCGGATACGAGGTCTATGGCAAGGCCCTGCTCGACGTCGACGACCACATCTCGACCGTCCTCTGATTTTCCACCCCAATCCCAAACGTCGAAGGAGACACCATGAAGACCGCGACCAGTACCGGCACGATGGCCCCGGACATCCCCAGCCTTATTGCGCGGATCGCAGAGCTGCGCCCGCTGCTCGAGAAGAACGCCGCTGAGGGCGAGAAGCAGAGCCGCGTCGTCGAGGAATCGATCCAGGCGCTCGCCGATGCCGGCGCGTTCCGCGTCACGCAGCCCAAGCGCTACGGCGGCTACCAGGGCAACCTCAAGGCACAGGTCGACGTCGCACGCGAGGTTGGCAAGGGCGACGGCGGCACCGGCTGGGTCGTCGCGCTGACGAACATCTCGAACTGGCTCACGAGCCTGCTCCCCGAGGCCGCGCAGGAAGAGGTGTGGGGCACTGACCCGAACAACCGCGTCTCGGTCGTGCTCGCCACCACCGGTACGGCTCGCAAGGTCGAAGGCGGCTACCGCCTGACCGGCCGCTGGGGCTACAACTCGGCGGGGTACCACACGCAGTGGACCTTCGTCGGTGCCGAGCTCGTCGACGAGAACGGCGAACCGCTCGAGGGCGCCCAAGTGCTGGTCGACCGCAGCGAGTGCGAGACCGAGGAGACCTGGTTCGTCGCCGGCCTGCGCGCCAGCGGCAGCAACACGATCATCGCCAACGATGTGTTCGTGCCCGACCACCGCGTGCTCCCAAGCGGTCCCGCGATGACGGGCCAGTACCCCGGCACGACGGAAGACACCGACCCCGTCTACCGGTCGGGCTGGATCCCCGTGCTCAACCTCATCCTCGTCGGCCCGCAGCTCGGCATCGGCCAGGCCGTGCTCGAGAAGGTCATCGAGCAGGCCAAAGTCAAGGGCATCGCCTACACGAACATCGAGCGCCAGAGCGACTCGGTCGCCGTGCAGCTCGACATTGCGCGCGCAGCCCTCCTCCTCGACACGGCGGACCTGTTTGCACAGCGCGCCGCCAACCTCGTCGACGATCACGCCCAGCGCGGCGTCTACCCCGAGTACCTGCTTCGCGCCCAGAACCGCGCGGACGCGGGCTGGATCGTGCAGCACGTCAAGGAAGCCATCGATGTGCTGCTCACGGTCGCGGGCTCGGGCGTCTTCGCAGAGAAGAACCCCCTGCAGCGCATGTGGCGCGACCAGGAAGCCGCATCGCGCCACGCGTTCATCCTGCCGAACCTCGGCTACGAGCTGTACGGCAAGGCGCTGCTCGGCCGCACGGACGGCGACACGGTCACCCTGGTCGTCTAGTCCGGCGCCGCACACACACCAATCAGGAAGAGAAGAGGACGAATACATGAGTGAGGCAACGAACTTCGCAACGGTCGAGATCGACGGGCCCGGCCGCAACCTGCTGAACCCGCAGAACATCGCCGAGATCATCGCCGGCCTCGAGGCTGCCGCGAACGACGACAGCGTCGACGGCATCATCATCACCGGCAAGGGCGACGTCTTCTGCGGCGGCCTCGACGTGGCCTCGATCCAGGCTGGTGCCGACCCGGTGGAGTTCTACTCCAGCCTGGTCGCACTCCTGAAGCTCATCCCGACGCTGCCGAAGCCGGTCGTCGCGGTCGTCAACGGCGATGCCGTCGCCACCGGTGGCGCCATCGTCGCCAGCGTCGACTACGCCGTGTCGGTCGCTTCGGCAGGCATCGGGTCGTTCGAGGTCAGCATCGGCGTGTGGCCCGTCGTGGCCCAGGTGCCGCTCATCAAGCGCCTCGGCGCCCGCGCATCGCTCGAGACGATCGGCAGCGGCGAGCCCTTCACCGCGGCCCGTTCATTCGAGATCGGCCTCGTCAACCGCGTCACCGACACGGCGCAAGAGGCGACGGCTGCGGCCGAGGAATGGCTGACGAAGGCCGCTCGCGGTCGCGCCGTGGTCGCCACCGGCCGCACGTCGGTCTACGAGTTCGACGAGATGTCGTACGAGGAAGCCCTCGACGTCGCCATGACGCGAGTCGAGGCGGCGTACGCCAAGTAACGACTCGTCACGAGCACACGAGAGCGGCCCCACCATCTGGTGGGGCCGCTCTCGTGTTTCTTGTCGGGCGCAGCAGCTGCGCACCCCGGGACCGCTAGTAGCGGTTGGCGACGAAGAGCTCCTGGGCCGGGAACTTCGTGAGCACCTCGATGCCGTACGAGGTGACCACGACTTCCTCCTCGATGCGCGCGGCGGAGACGCCATCGCTCGCGGGGCAGTAGGTCTCCATGGCGAACACCATGCCCTCCTGCAGCTCGACCGGGTCCTTCATGGAATTGAGTCGGGAGATGATCGGCCGCTCGTGCAGCCCGAGTCCGAGCCCGTGCGCGAACTGCAGCCCGAATGCCGCCAGCTCGTTCTCGAATCCGAAGTCCGTGGCCTTCGGCAGCACCTTGGCCACCTGATCCGACCCCACGCCGGGCTTGATGGCGTCGAGGGCCAGGTCCATCCACTCTCGGGCCTGCTTGTATGCATCCGACTGACTCGCCGTCGCCCAACCGACGCCGAAGGTGCGGTAGTAGCACGTGCGGTACCCGTTAAACGAGTGGATGATGTCGAAGAACGCCTGGTCGCCCGGGCGGATGATGCGGTCGGTGAAGTTGTGCGGGTGCGGGTTGCAGCGCTCGCCCGAGATCGCATTGATGGCTTCGACCTGGTCGCTGCCGTACTCGTAGAGCCGCTTGTTGGCGAGGGCGACGATCTCGTTCTCGCGCACGCCAGGCTTGAGCGCCTCGACGATGTCTTGGTAGACGCCGTCGACCATCGCGGCGGCCTGCGAGAGCAACATGATCTCGTCTGGGCTCTTGATCACCCGGGCGTCGAGCATGCGCTGCTGCGCATCGACGACGTTCAGGCCCTGACGCTGCATCTCGAACAGGAACGGCGGCTCGACGATATCGACCCCGACCGGCATGCCCTCAAGCCCGGCCTCGCGCAGTAGCAACGCCACCTCGCTGACGGCGTCGCGCATCAGGCCCGTCGGCTCTGGTGCGACCGCGCCTCGGAACCCGAGAAAACCCGGCCGGTAGTGGTCTTCCGGCACCCACCCCGAGTGCAGCTTGTGGTGACGCACGGCAGACCCGAAGTCCCACAGAATGGGGTCGTGGCCCCGCATCACCAGGGCGTAGCGGATCATCTTGTCGCCGAGGGCGCCGCCGATCCACGTGTGGGTGGCGTATCGGATGTTGTAGAAGTCGAACAGCAGAAACGCGCCGCACTCGCTCGCCTCAAGGGCGGCTTTCACCCGATCGAGGCGATACTCGCGCAGACGCGCGAAATCGACGCGGTTCTCGTAGTCGACGCCCATTTGACCGGGCGCCCCGATCGCGGGGGTCCCCGCCGGCCGCTGAGACGGGCGCTCGAAGCGCGACTCGTCGTGGTGGTCCATCCTGGTCTCCATCTGCATATCCCTTTCATGCCAGAGGGGGAGCCGACGACGTGCGTCGCCTGCTCCCCCACCATCTCACTGATAGTTCGCGTCGATCCGAGTCGATCGCCCCGGGCTCGACCGGTGTGTGCGCCTACCGAGCGTTCTCTTCACGCTCCTCGATCTCGACGACTTCGAGCAGCGCCGTGGTCCCCGACACGTACGCGGTGCCCGTGCCCGGTTTGAGCACGGTGCGACGCAGTATGACGTACACGAGCGGCGTCAGAATCAGCGTGAGCAGGAATCCGGGCGGGAAAATGCCCGTGATCTGCAGGACGTATGACACCGCGAAGCCCACGATGAACGCGATGATGCCGGCCCAGTTCCAGGCCTCGACCTGCTGCGTCGACACCCCGCGGCCGCGGCGCACGAAGAAGTAGTCGGCGATGATGAGCGCACACAGAGTGAAGGTTGCGATGCCGAGAATCCCGAGGAACTGCGCGAGCACACCCAGAATCCCACCGAGCACGGCGAGCATCGCGATCACGTTGGCCACGATCAACGTGATGATCCGGCTCGGAGTGCGCCGGAAGATGGCATCGAACATGTTCGCGAGCGACAGGGATCCGGCGTAGGCGTTGATCGCCTGTGCCTTGACCTGTGCGGCGTACATGACGATGAAGCCGATGATGCCCGCCAAGATCACGAAGTAGGCGCCGGCGTTGTTGTTCGCGAGGAACTGCACCTTCTCGACCGTCGTGTCACCGAGCTGTGAGGCGGCGACAGCCGCATTGGCCGGGTCCTCGAGGTACTGCGCGACGACGCTGTCACCGGCCTGATACAGCCATGCACCGAGCGACACGACGCCGAAGTTGACGATGATGTTGCCACCGATCGACATGATGCGCACATCGCGCTTCGTGCGTGCGTACCGTGCGAAGTCGGCCCCGGTCAGCGCGAGGGCTCCCGCAAATCCGATCATGCTCGAGAGGACGCCCAGGAATGCGACGAATCCGAACCCTTCGGGGACGAACTCCAGGATGTGTCCCGCCGTGTGCGTGGACTGCGCCATCGCGATGAACAGGATGACGATCATCAGGATGCCCGCGAGCAAGGTGAGCCAGAGCGACGAGATCTGCACGAGCTTGAGGCCGAACAGCGCAAGCAGGATCCAGACGATCGTCAGAATGCCGTAGATGACGATCGCGTTGAGCAGCGTCGGCTGCCACCCGAACAAGAAGAGCGTGCCGTTGTAGAGCAGCGCATTCTCCAGGGCCAGGAAGCTCAGAATCATGAAGGCGAACACGAGCGACGCGAGCGCCGAGCCGCGGGCACCGAGCCCATGGAACCGTGTCGACACGGTGCTCGACATGCCGGTGTTCTGCGCGACCATTCCAACCATCACGCCGATGACCGCACCGAATACGGCACAGATCGCGGCGGCGACCATGGCCCACCCGACGCCGACGACGTAGCTCGCGGTGCCTCCGACGAGCAGCATGGCGAGCGTGGTGCCCACGCCGGCCGTGTTGGCGAGCAGGCTCCAGCCGCTCTGCCGTTCCTCTTCGGCGACAGGGTTGAGAACG
>JBQDJW010000001.1:7540-31370 GCA_052086425.1 Pseudoclavibacter sp.
CGGATCCTCCTCGATCCCGCGTGCGCTGTGAAGTGGCACGCCGTGGCCGACATATTGGATCCAGACAGGAGAGAATACTACGTGCGCGTCCGACACCTCCGGACACCGATTCCCTGTCCGGAACGCTCGGACGGTCGGCTTTCATCGGCGTCGACCGCCTCGTACATTCATCCGCCATGGACACTGCAGTTCGAGCGAGCACACTGGCTCAGCCGTCACGAGACATCACATCAATCACCGAACGCGACCAACGGTGGGACGCCCTCACCGAGGCTGCTCGCGCTGAGGGATACGACGTTCTCCTCTTCGCGGCCGCTGACTACCGCGGCCACAAAGGCAGCGTCCGCTACCTGTCTGGATACAATCTTCCTCACCGGTACGGCTATGCCGTGATGTATCCAGGCGAGGAGCCCACCGTCGTTCTCCCGAAGAACCTCGAGCTCTCGCGCCGCCCGCACAACGGGTGGATTTCGGAGTACCGCATGCCCAACAATCTCGGGCAGGGACTCGTCGAGGCGCTTTCGGAGAAGGGCACGACCCCGCACATCGGCATCATCGGCATGA
The DNA here is from genome assembly GCA_052086425.1 of Pseudoclavibacter sp. Lineage (GTDB taxonomy): Bacteria > Actinomycetota > Actinomycetes > Actinomycetales > Microbacteriaceae > Pseudoclavibacter. The sequence goes on from JBQDJW010000001.1 coordinate 8,105, forward strand.
AGCAGGTGCTGAAGGTCGAGGATTACCTCGCGATCACGCAGGGGCTCCCCGGCGCGAAGATCTCCGACGCCGACGACATGTTCAGCCGCGTGCGGGCGGTGAAGTCGCCGGCCGAGCAGCTCGCCGTTCGCGAGAGCTCGGTGATCCTCGACCACTGCTTCGATCGGCTCCTCGAGATCGCACGCCCTGGCATGACCGAGCACCAGGTCGCCGCCGAAATGTATCGGGTCGCGGCAGACCTCGGCGGTGAGGACCCGCTGTTCCTCACCATGTACACCGAGATCGCGCCAGACGGTTCGGCGCGAGGCACCTTCGGGCAGCCTGGCGGGCGCATCCTCGGCGTCAACGACGTGTTCACCTTCTCGTTCGAGGTCGTCGGCCCGAACGGCTACTGGACCGAGCTCTCGCGCATGGTAACGTTCGCGTCGCCGACGAGCGCGGTCACGCAGATCGCCGACGCCGTCACGAGCGGCATCGAGGCGGCGGCCGCGGCGCTCACGCCGGGGACCGCGTTCGGCGAGGTACAGCGTCGCGTCATCGAGGCCGTCGAGGCCAAGGGCGCGCGCTCCGAGTACTGGTCGGGTCACGGCATGGGGCTCGACGTGCTCGAAGAGCCCTGGGTCGGCCTCGATGTGGCGCAGGACAGCTCGCACGCCGGTGCCGTGCCGGAAACCCAGAACGGACACGTGCTCGCGCTGCACCCGCAGCTGTGGGACGACGAGGCCAACATCATGGCCTACATGTCCGATTCATTCATCGTCGTCGACGGGGCCGCCGAACGACTCTCCAAGCATGAGCTCCGGCTTCACCAGCTCAGCTGATTCCGGTGATGGCGGCGCTTCGGCGCCGCCGCTCCACCACACCACGACCAAAGGAGGTCACATGTCCGAGCAGTCTGCACGCACGGTCGACCCGGTTCTCGCATCGGTGCTCGCTCGTCGCTTCGACTCCATCACGAAGGAGATGGCGACGCTGCTCATGCGTTCGTCGCGCTCCCCCATCTTCAACGAGGTCGGCGACCTCGTGACGGTGATCTTCGATGCGAAGGGCCGTACCCTCGCGCAGGCGGAGTTCGCGGCCATCATCGCCTTCGGAGCCCAGCCGCCACTGCACTACATCATCGACTACTTCGGCGATGACATTCACGAGGGCGACGTCATCATTCACAATGACGTCTTCACGGGCGGCAACCAGAACGCCGACACGGGCATCTACATGCCGATCTTCCACGAGGGCGAGCTCGTCGCGTGGACCGCGGCGAAGGGCCACCTGGCCGACGTCGGCGGCATGACCGCAGGCGGGTACGACGCCCGCGCGCGCGAGGTCTGGCAGGAAGCCTTCCGCATGACGCCCGTCAAGCTCTTCGAGGCCGGCAAGCGTCGCAAGGACGTGTGGGACCTCGTCGCCGCGAACATCCGCTTCTCGTTCGTCATCGAAGACATCAAGGCCATGATCGGCGCCTGCGAGGTCGGCCGTCGCCAGCTCCTGCAGGTGTACGAGCGCCAGGGCCGCGAGGTCATCGAAGATCACATGCAGTACGTCATCGAGGCGTCGGCCAAGCAGGTTCGCGCAGAACTCGAGACGTGGCCGGACGGCACGTACTACGGCGAGAGCGCCATGGTCAGTGATGGCATCGACCCCACCAGCAAGCACTGGATCCGGGTCAAGATCACGGTCGACGGCGACACGGTCGAGTTCGACTTCTCTGAATCCGACGACCAGACCGCGGGCATCGCGAACCAGCCGAAGGCTTCGGCCGGCGGTGCCGTTCGCATCGTCTTCCTCATGCTCGTCGCGGCCGGTGGCGTCGTGCTGCCCACGAACGAGGGGCTCTTCGAGCCGATCCGCACGGTCTTCCGCGAAGGGTCGCTGCTCAACCCGAAGTTCCCCGCTGCGACGATCTTCGGCAACCAGATGACCGAGAACATCACCGAGGCCATCATGTCGGCGCTCGCCGACGCGCTGCCGGACCGCGCCACCGCGGGCTGGGGCAAGGCGATGAACTGCGCCCTCGCCGGGGTCGACAGCGAGACCGACGAGCCGTACGTGGTTCTGCCGGTCTTCACCCGCAATGGCCCGGGCGCCATGAACGGCCACGACGGCTGGGACGCCTTCGGCTTCAGCGGCGTCGTCGGGCAGATGCGTTCGCCCGACATGGAGATGTTCGAGATCACCTCGCCGCACTTCGTCGACTACCACGAGTTCCTCCCCGACAGCGCGGGTGCCGGGCAGTGGCGTGGCGGACTCGCCACGAAGACGCGTTGGCGCGTCGACGGCACGGGGGCGCACGGCACGACGCTGAGCGAGGGTGTCGCCGCCGAGGGCGCCGAGCCGGCACCCGGAATCGGCGGCGGTGAGCCCGCCGGGCTCAACACGATCGAGCTCCAGTTCCCCGACGGCACGACCTACAACTGGGGTTCGAAGGAATACATCGAGATGCCGACGGGGACCCACATCCTCGTCGACTGCGCGGGTGGAGCCGGCTTCGGCGACCCCATGAAGCGCCCCGCAGAGCTCGTCGCCGCGGAGGTCCGCGACGACATCACCACCATCACGAAAGCCCGTGACGCCTACGGCGTCGTCATCGACCCCGACACCCTCGAGGTCGATGAAGCCGCAACGGCCGCCCGCCGGGCACAGAAGGAGAATGCACGATGAGCAGCATGATGCGCGTCGGTGTCGATGTTGGTGGAACCTTCACCGACTTCCTCGTCGTCGATGACGAGGGCAACCGCCTCATCCACAAGACCAGCTCGATCCCCTCGGACCCGGCCCGCGCCGTGTCGAAGGGGCTTCGAGAGATCGCCGAGCGTCGCGGAGAAACCGTCGAGGCCTTCCTCGAGCGCGTGAGCACGATCGTGCACGGCACCACCGTCACGACCAACGCGCTGCTCACCCGCCGCGGCCCGAAGACCGGCCTGCTCGTCACCGAAGGATTCCGCGACGTTCTCGCGATCCGCGACGGTGTGCGCGAAGAGCCGTACGACAACCGTCTCGCCCGCCCGACCCCGATCGCGACGCGTCAGATGACGCGCCCCGTTCCAGGCCGCATGGACAAGCGCGGCACCGAAGTGACGCCGCTCGACGAGGGTGCGGTGCGCGATGCCGCCCGCTACTTCAATGAGCACGGCATCGGTGCAGTCGCCATCTCATTCATGCACTCGTACGCCAACCAGACGCACGAGCGACGCGCGCTCGAGATCCTCAGCGAGGAGATGCCCGACGTCTACGTGACGCAGTCGAGTGAGCTGCTCTCGCAGGCCCGGTACTACCAGCGCACCTCGACGTCGGTGCTGAACAGCTACGCGGGCCCGATCATCTCGAGCTACCTCGAGGTGCTCACCGAGTCGCTCCAGGAAGCCTCGTTCAACGGCATCCTGCTCATCATGCAGTCGAACGGTGGCGTCGCGACGCCGGACGAGCTCGCCGCACGCGCGGCACTCTCGCTCCTGTCGGGGCCCGCCTCCGGCCCCACCGCTGGCCTCCTCGAGGTCAGCGAGCACGGGTTCGACCGCTGCCTCACCGTCGACATGGGGGGCACGAGCTTCGACGCCGCGATCGTCGCGGGCGGGCGTCCGCTCGTGAAGACCGACGGGTCTATCGACCGCTGGGCGATCGCCCTGCCGATGGTCGACATCCACACGATCGGCGCCGGTGGCGGCAGCATGGCGCACGTCGACGAGGGTGGCATCCTGCAGGTCGGTCCGCAGAGCGCGGGCGCCGTGCCCGGCCCCATTTGCTACAGCCGTGGCGGTGAGGTGCCGACCACGACCGATGCGGATGCGGTGCTCGGCTACCTCTCGCCCGCCAGCTTTGCGTCGTCAGGGCTCACGCTCGACATCGACGCGGCCCGCGAGGTGATCGGCGAGCAGATCGGCAAGCCGCTCGGCCTCACGCCGCTCGAGGCGGCCGCGGGGATCTACGACGTCGTCAACGTCGGCATGGCCGCGGGGGTACGCGAGATCACGGTTCGACGTGGTCTCGACCCGCGCGACTTCCCGATCGTCGTTGCCGGTGGTGCTGGCCCCGTTCACGCGGCGGCCATCGCCCGCGAGCTCGAGGCTCCACTGCTCATCGTGCCGCGTCAGTCGTCGATCTTCTGCGCGGCGGGCATGCTCGTGTGCGACTTCCAGCACGACTACGTGCAGAGCCAGACCTGGGAGCTGCACTCGATCAACATCGACGAGCTGTCGGCGATTTGGCGCGACATGTCCGAGCGCGGTCGTTCGACCTTGCTCGGTGAAGGCGTGACCAACGAGCAAGTCGAGTTCGTCCCATCGCTCGACATGCGTTACAAGGGCCAGTGGTTCGAGATCAACGTGCCGCTCGAGGCGGACTCGCTCGATGGCGTCGACCTCAAGGCCGTCGCGCAGAAGTTCCACGACACCCACGACGTGCAGTTCGGCTACAACTCGCCGGATTCGCCGATCGAGGTGCTCAACGTTCGTCTCGCGGCCATCGGGCGCGTCGGCGGCAGCGTCGGGGTCCAGGAGTGGGGCGAGCGCGGCGAAGAACCGGTCACCGGAACGCGCGCGATCTGGAGCCCGCTCCAGCGCAAGATGGTCGACGCGAAGGTCTACGACGGCAACCGCCTGTTCCCCGGAGACGAACTTTCGGGACCGGCCATCATCGAACTCGGCACGACCTCGATCGTCGTGCTCGATGAGTTCGACACGGTGGTCGACGCGAGCGGTTCGTTCGTGATGTTCCTCCGCTCACGCGCGGAAGAGATGCGCGCGCAGATCTCTCTGCCGAGCGGCGCGGCGAGCGGCGCGGCGTAACCACCGACGCGTCGCCACCGCCAACACACACGCCCGTGTGGCGAGCCATGATCTGGCTCGCCACACGGGCGTGTTCTTCGCTGCGGCGTCGTCGTCGCGGCGCGGACGTCTGTGCGGAGTCAGTCTGCGCGGCGTCGGCCTGCGCTGGGGCGCGGCTCGATGTACCCGAGCGCCGTCGAGGTTTCGAGTGCAGCCACCCGGATCGCATGCCCGATCTCGGCAACGCGCTGTTTCGTCATCGAGGCGATCGTGTCGCCGATCCCGAGCGCGCCGATGGGCAGGCTCGCCTCGTTGCGCACGGGAGCAGCGATCGACAGCATGCCCATCTCGCTGACGTTCGTGACGAGATATCCGTTCGCGCGATAGCCGTGGATCTCGTGGTCGAGCCGTACCCGCGCAGCCGGCCCGAAGCTCGGTGGAAATTCACTCTCACGCGCACGGGGCGACATGGCCGCGAGAATCGCTCTGCCGCATCCGGATTCGGTGATCAGCCATCGACGCCCCGTGCGGTTCGAGGTCGACGGCCGCCCCATCGCTGGCCTGAGGTACGAGTAGAAGACCGAGCCGGGAAAGTAGCTCGCGACGTGCACCTCCGTGCGGAAGCGTTCGAGGTGCCGACGCATGGGGGCCTGCGCCGCATCGACGAGCCCGCGCTGCTCGATCACCTGGCCGCCGAGCATGGCCAGAGCGAGCCCGAGCTCGAGCCCGCCATGCACCCCGCGCTCGAGGAACTTGGCCTCGACGAGCGTCGCCGCGATCTCGTGCACCGTGCTTCGCGGAATACCCGTGCGCTCCGAGATCTCGCGCACCGTGAGCAGCCGATCTTCGGTGTTGAAGGCCTTGAGAATCGCCGCCGCCTTTGCGACGACCTTCACGGGGCCAGCAGTTTCTCTCATCGTCGAGGGGGTCCGTTCATCGTTGAATGGGGGGTGTGGTCGCGCGATCGAGCGCGAGCGTCATCTCGGCGGCCGCATCGCTGAGCGCCTCGGCAATCATCTGTCCCCGTGCTGATGAATAGCGCACGGCGGGGATGCCGCAGCCGAGCCCCGCGACCGTCGTGCCGCCTGAAGTTCGCACCGCGACGCCGACGCCGAAGACGCCCTGGGAGGCCTCTTCGAGGTTGGTCGCGAAGCCACGGCGTCGAACCGTCTGGAGGTGTCGCTTGAGGCCGGGGAGCGTGACCGACTCTTGACCGCGCCACGGCGGCAGCCCGTTCACGTGCATCTCGTCGATGGCCGCCGGCGGGAATGTCGCGAGGATCGCTTTCCCCGCCGCCGAACAGTACGCGGGCACGCGCCCCCACGCATTCGCTCGAATCGACAGCAGCTCATCGGCCTCGATGCCGTCGATGTTGTTGACGTGCACCCCATCGAGCACCCAGATGTTGACGGTTTCGTTGATCCGCGCGTGCAGGGCGGCGAGTGACGGATGCAGGATGCCGCGCAGGTCGTATCGCGTCATGCGCACCTGCTCTCCGGCATCGAGCATGGGCCCGGCCCGATACCTGCGATCCGAGTCCTGCAGCGCAAAACCATGCCGTTTCATGGTCGCGAGCAGGCGCGACGCGGTCGGTCTCGACACCGAGAACTCATCGGCGGCTTCAGCAACGCCGATCGGGCCTTCACGCAGGCGAATCAGCAGCTCGAGGGCGCGATCGACGGCGCCCTTCGACGACTCCGTGTTGCGCATACTGAAACTCTTGCACATTACATTGCCCTGTGTGAAACAACGGGCCATCGTGGAGCGGAGTGAATGCTTGCGCGCGGCGGTCACCTCTGCGCTGCGCCGATGACCGAAAGGATCCTCATGCCATCTATCAATGAACGTGATCGTCGCTGGAACGCCCTCGACGACCTGTGCCGCCAGCAGGGCTACGACGCCATCATCCTGGCCGGCAATGACTACCGCGGCCACAAGGGCGGGGTGCGGTGGATCTCGGACTACAACATGCACCACCGCTCCGGCCACGCGGTCAAGATTCCAGGACGCGCCCCCTCGCTCGTGATCTCGGGCAACCTGGAGGGCGCGCGCCGTGCCCTCAGCGACTGGGTCGACGACTACCGCTTCCCCGCCTCCATCGGTGAGGGCCTCGTCGAGGTGCTCCGCGAAGCCGGCACGCTGAACCGCGTCGGCATCGCCGGCCTCGGCCAGATCCTCAAGGTCGACGAGCTGAACACACTGAACGAGGCGTTCCCGAACGTCGAGTTCGTCGAGGCGATCCACGAGTTCGACTCCGTGCGCGCGGTCAAGAGCGCCGAGGAGATCCGGGGGCTCGAAGAGTCGGCGTACATCCTCGACCAGGCGTTCACGCGCCTCCTCGAGGTCGCCCGCCCCGGCATCACCGAGCGTGAGATCGGCGCAGAGGTCTATCGCGAGTCCTACCGCCTCGGCGGAGAGGACCCGCTGTTCCTCACGATGTACCACGACACGTTCGCCGACGGAAAGCAGTACTCGAGCTTCGGCCCGCCGCGCGACCGCATTCTCGGCACCCACGACGTGCACACGTTCTCGTTCGAGATCATCGGCCCGATGGGGTACTGGACCGAGCTGTCGCGCATGGTGACCTTCGCCCGCCCCGACGCCGAGCAGGTGCGCCTCGCTCGCGCCGTGCAGGCCGGCCTCGACGCGGCCCAGCAGAAGCTCGTCCCCGGCGCCAGCCCCGCCGACGTGCAGCGCGCGATCATCGCCGCGGTCGAAGCCAACGGCGCGGAGTCGAAGTACTGGTCAGGTCACTCGATCGGCATCGACGTGCTCGAGTATCCGTGGATCGGTCTCGACGTCGTCGAGGCAGACACCAACTCGGGCACGGAGTCGATCGAGGTCGGCAACGCCTTCGCGATCCACCCCATGCTGCTCGACGCCGAGCACGGGCTGAGCGGCTACATGTCCGACGTCTTCGTCGTCGAGAACGACGGCGCGCGCAAGCTCTCGGAGCACCCGACCGCGATGCACCGCATCGCCAACGGTACCGTGACACTCGTCGAGTCTTAATCGACACGGAGATCACAGGAGGTGGTCTGACATGGACATCGGATTCATCGGACTGGGGTCGATGGGCGCAGAAATGGCCCGTCGCCTCATCGACGCGGGGCACCGCGTCACGGTCTGGAACCGCTCCCCCGGTCCCGCCGAGGCCGCGGCCGAGGCGGGCGCGATCCGGGCGAACGAGCCCGCGCAGGCCGCCGCGAACGAGTTCATCATCTCGATGCTCTCGAACGACGCGGCGATCGACGCGGTCTTCACGCCGGAGCTCATCGCGAGCATGCCGAGCGGCGCCCTGCACCTGAACATGGCGACGGTCAGCGTCGAGTGCGGCGAGCGCACGGCTCGCGCGCACGAGGCCGCCGGTGTCGCCTACCTGGCCGCACCCGTCCTCGGGCGCCCAGAGGCGGCGGCCGCCGGCCAGCTCACGATCGTCGCGGGAGGCTCGGCCGACGACGTCGCCCGCGCGCAGCCGATCTTCGATCACCTCGGTCGGCGAGTGTGGCACGTGAGCGAGCAGGCCGCGAGCGCCAACCTGGTCAAGATCGGGGTGAACTTCAACCTGATCCATGCCCTGCAGTCGCTCGCCGAGAGCATCACGCTCGTCGAGGCGGGTGGTATCGACGGCAGCCAGTTCGCCGAGCTGCTGCAAGATTCGCTGTTCCCCGGCCCCGTGTATGGCGGATACGGCGGGATGATTGCCACGCGCACCTATGATCCGCCGGCGTTCAACGTGGCGCTCGGCCGCAAGGACCTGCGCCTCGCGCAGGACGCCGCAGCCTCGAGCGGCGTGGCCCTGCCGTCGGCGCCCGTTCTCGCCGAGATCTTCGACGAGGCGCTGGCCGATGACGCGTTGGCGCCGCACGACTGGGCCGCCGTGGCCGAGATCACGGTTGGTGGTTCTTCGTCGCCTCTGGCGCCCCCCCACACACGCGGGGCGCGGCGAGGTTTTCTCGTCGCGCCCCCCGTCTTGTGTTTCGCGGGGACCGAACCTCAACCCTGGCGGAGCTTCTCGGTTGCGGCCTCGTCGACATTGCCGCGCTCGTCGACCACGACTCCGTAGTCGTCGCGTGCCGAGGCGACCGACACGACACCGTTCTTCACCTCTCGCGCAACCTTGTCCACGGGGCGCAGGTGCGGGTCGCCGAACCCGCCACCACCGCCCGCGAGCTGCATGAAGCGCGTGCCCGAGGGAATCCCCGTGACCAGGTCCTTGGTCTTCGGCACCAGGACTGTGCCGTCCGGGTAGGTGAGCTCGATGCGGTTCGCCGCACCGTACTTGCCGCCGTTGCTCCCGGGAGCCGCCGTCTCGTCGGTGTCGCCGTCGCCGAAGATGCTGAACTGCACGTCGGACGACGTGAGCCGCACCTTCGACTCCACGCCGAGCCCGCCACGCCACTGACCGGCGCCGGCCGAGTCGGTCGCGTACTCGAACGACTCGATGAACGACGGGGTCGTCAGCTCGAACATCTCCGGGTCCTGGGCGCCGAGCGCACCGCCCGAGGCGATGAGCCCGATGTGGTCGAACCCGTCGGCGCCCTGCGTGCCGCCGCCGCCACCCTTGCTCGTGTTGATCAGGATGTCGACGAACTGGGCGCCGTCGCGCTCGTTCGTCCCGTTGGCGATGATGCACAGCAGCGGGTTCCAGCCTGCCGTCACGCGCTCGGGGAGCGGCTCAGACAGGGCGAGGAAGATCGCCGAGCACACCTGGTCGGACAGGTGGTTGCCGAACCCGCACGCGGCCGGGAACTGGCAGTTCAGCATCGATCCCTCGGGGAGGACGATGTCGATGCACCGCATGATGCCGTCGTTGTGCGGAATGTCGACGTCGACGATCATGAAGAACGCGATCATGACGGCCGAGAGCGTCGCTGCGAGCGGCGCGTTCACGTAGCCCGGCGTCTGCGGGTCGGTGCCAGTGAAGTCGAACGTGATGCGGTCGCCCGCGACGGTGATCGCGACGCGCACTGTCATGACGGTGCCCGGCGTGATGCCGTCGAAGTTGACGTTCCACTCGGCCGTGTAGACGCCGTCGGGGATGCGCGTGATCGTCTGCCGTGCGATCGCCTCCGCCGCGTCGAGCATCGACTCGACCGCCGCATCGAAGTTGCGTCGACCGTACTTCGTCAGCAGCTCCTGCAGCTCGCGCTCACCGACCGTGCACGCGCCGATCATGGCGCGCACGTCGTCGGCGACGACATCGAGACGCACGTTGCTGAACACGAGGTCCCACACGTCGTCGCGCAGCACCCCAGCGTCGTACAGCTTCACGGCGGGCAGCACGAGGGCTTCCTGCCACACGTCGGTCGCGTGCGGGTTGTACGACCCGGGAACAGCGCCGCCGACGTCGGCCTGGTGCGCCGCGATAACCACCCAGGCGACGTGCTCGCCCTCGTGGAAGACCGGCTTGGTGATCTTCCAGTCGGCGGCCTGGTTGCCGCCGGTGTACGGGTCGTTGTGCAGGATCACATCGCCGGATTTGATCTTGCCGCGGAACTTCGTGGCGATGTGCTTCATCGTCGGTGCGGCCGCGTACCCCAGGATCGGGATGTACTCGGTCTGCTCGATGAGGCGCCCGTCGGCGTCGTAGATGCCGAGCGAGAAGTCGCGACCCTCGACCAGCAGCGGCGAACGCGTGCTGCGCTCGACGACGGTGCCCATGCGCTCACCGACCGCCTTGATGCGGCTGGCGATGACGGACGCGAGGATCGGGTTCAGCTCGGTGGGGGTGTCTGTGGTGGTCATCACTGCGCTCCTAGCTGTGCGAGTGCCGACTCGGAGAGGAACTCGCTCGGGTCGACGCCCTTGCGCGACATGACGTAGCTGCCCGCTGGGTGCAGTTCGATGTCGAAGGTCTCGGGGACGAAAATCGTGGTCGTGGGTTCTTCGACGATCGCCGGGCCCTCGATTCGAGATCCGTGGGCCAGCTTCTGGCCGTCGAAGACGGGCACGCTGCGCCGCTCCCCCAGCGTCGGGAGGTAGGCGTTGCGGTGCGTGCGAGGCTCGGGGGCCGCGTCGCTGGTCTGCGCGACTTCCCGCAGCGAGGGCTTCGGCCGCGAGCCGATCGCCGTCACGCGAAGCGAGAGAATCTCGATGGCCGATTCCTCGAGTGCGAAGCCGTACAGCTGCTCGTGCCGCTCGTGGAACTGCTGCGCGACGTGTTCGAGTCCGCCCGTGGCGTTCGGGTGGAGGTCGGCGATGTCGACGTCGACGAGCACCTCGTGGTGCTGCCCCTCGTAGCGAAGATCGGCCGAGACCTGGAAGCTGCGGTCGCCTTCAGCGATCTTCTCCGTGTCGAGCAGTGCCGACCCCGAAGCGATCATCTCGTCAACGAGCGCGCTTGCCTCGACGCGATCGATCTCCGCCAGGCGCGAGCTGAGCGCACGAACGAAGTCGTGGCGCAGGTCGGCCATGAGCATGCCGGCTGCACACAGCACCGAGGACATGCGGGGGACGACAACGACGGGGACCTCGAGCTCGTGGGCGATCATGCCCGCGTGCACGGGGCCGGCACCGCCGGCTGCGACCATCGGGAACTCCCGCGGGTCGTAGCCTCGAGCCACCGAGATATTCTTGGTGCCCGCGGCCATCGCGAGGTTGACCATCTCGTAGATGCCCGCGGCCGCGGCCTCGACCGTGAGCCCGAGGGGCTCCGCGATCTTTTCCCGAACCGCCTTCTCCGACAGGTCGCCGTGCAGCGCCTTGCGGCCACCGAGGAAGTACTCGGGGTCGACGTAGCCCAGCACGATGTCGGCGTCGGTCACGGTCGGCTCGGTGCCGCCGTTGTCGTAGGCCGCGGGGCCAGGAACCGCCGTCGCACTCTGCGGTCCGACCTGCAGCATGCCGCCGTCGTCGATCCAGGCGATCGAACCACCACCGGAACCGATCGTGTGCACGTGCGTGGTCGGGAGCGAAATCGTGTGACGGTTGATCTCACCGACACGCGTGATCTGCACCTGACCGTCTTTCACGAGCGAGGCATCGAAGCTCGTGCCGCCCATGTCGATGATCGTGCAGTCTTCCCATCCGAGCTCCTGCACGAACGAGAGCGCCGCGACGGGGCCGGCAGCCGGCCCCGACAGCGTGATCGATGCGGGCAGGTGCGCCACAGTCTCCGGCAGGCTGACCCCGCCGTTCGACTGCATCACCATGAGGGTGCCGTCAAAGCCGCGGTCCTGCAATCGACCGACCATTTTTTGCATGTACCGGTCGACGACCGGCCCGAGGTAGGCGTTCATCGCCGTCGTGCTCACGCGAGGGTAGAGCCGGATCTGCGGCAGCACCTCGCTCGAGATCGACAGGAAAACGTCTGGGGCGATGCGCTCGATCTCCTCGCGTGCCTGCTGCTCGTGAACCGGGTTGCGGTACGAGTGCATGAAGCACACGGTGATGGCCTCGACGCCCTCGTCGACGAGTTCCTTCACTGCCGCGCGAAGCTCCTCGACGTCGAGCGGCGTGACGACGTTGCCGTCGACATCGATGCGCTCGGTCACGCCGAGACGCAGGTACCGCGGAATGAGCGGGTTCGGCGCCACGTACTTGTTGTCGTACAGGTGCTCGCGGCTGCGGATGCCTCGGCGCATCTCGAGGATGTCGCGGAAGCCGGCCGTCGTGATGAGGCCCGTGCGGGCCCCGCGCTCGGTGAGCACTGCGTTCGTGGCGACCGTCGTGCCGTGCAGGATCAGACCCACGCGGCGGAAATAGTCCTCGGTCGAGAGCCCTTCGAGCTCGGCGAGCTCGTGGAGCCCGTTGAGGATGCCCTCCGACGGGTCAGCCGGGGTCGTTGGCGACTTGTGCTGGCGGGATTCGCCAGTGTCGTCGTTCCACTGGAGGAAGTCGGTGAAGGTGCCACCGACGTCGATGCCGACGGTGAAGGTCATGAGGAGAGCTCCTCTCCGAGTGCGTAGATCTTCTGGCCGTACTTCGATGCACGAACCGCCGGACCTTCAGGCTGAACGATGTAGGTGTCGGAGGTGCTCGCACCGAGCGTCTCGTCCTTGTTCACGAAGTTCGGGTGAATGGCGATGACCATGCCCGGCTCGAGCGGCGTCTTGTCGGACGGCGTGATGACGGGGGTGTCGTGGTCGATGCCGACGCCGTGGCCGTGCCAGATGCCGAAGTCGACGGGGAAGCCGGCGACCGCGCCCTCGAGCGCCGCAGCGACGTCCGCTGCCGTGTTGCCGACGACGAGCGCTTCTTCGGCGGCGTGGTGCGCGGCGATCGTCTTGGTCGCCATCTCGCGCTTCGCGTCGTCCAGCTCGCCCGCCGCGAAGAGGCTGGCCTTCTCGACCCAGTACCCGTTCGGGCCCGTGACCTCGACGTAGACCGAGGCGAGGTCGCCATCCTGGATCGCTTCGTAGCCCGGAGGGTTGTTGAAGTAGGGGCCGATGCCGACCATGATCAGCACGTGCTGCGCACCACGGCGACGCACCTCGTGCTCGACAACGCCGCGCAGCTCCCAGCCGGTCTTGCCGACGGCCGCGGCACTCGCGAAGGCCTCAAGACCAGCATCGGCGATCGCGGCCGACCGGATCTCTTCGGCCTGCTCGTCGGCGTTCTTGACGCGCTTGATGTCGCCTATCAGTGTGGTCGCATCGCTGACGCGTGCATCCGGCAGCGCCGCCACGAGCATCTCGTAGTCGCCGACGGGCATGATGTGCCGCAGGCCGGCGATGCCGACGTGGCCGCGACTGGCTCCGTACTCTTCGATGACCGAGGCCACGACCGCGGGCAGGCTGTCCTGCTCGCTGATGACGTCACCCTGACCGGCGGCCCGGACGTCTTCGAGGCCGGTGGCCTGACGCCCGTACCAGGCGTCAGAGCCCGTGGGCATGACGAGCACGGGCGGCTGGTCCTGGAAAATGACCGCGTACGCAAGGCGCACCTGCGGGCACCAGCCCGTGACGTATTCGAGGTAGCCGTACTGCGTGATGAGGCCGCGGCCGGCGAGAACGACGGCGTCGTAGCCCTGGTCCTTCATGGCGGCCCAGATCGCTTCGTGACGTCCCCGGAGCACGCGCTCCTTCGTCGGCGACATGTAGGAGGCGAGCATCTTGTGCTCGTTCGCGAACGTTTCCAATGTACTTCCCTTTCGTTGAGGTCTGTGTCTGTCTGCCCTGCCGCCGCAGCGCATGTTGCGGCTAGGCCCGGCCTTGCCTGCGACGCTGCACGTGGTCGAGGTAGACGGCGATGATGAGGATGGCGCCGGTGATCGCGCCCTGCCAGAAGTCGGGCGTGCCCGACAGCGTGAGACCGTTCTGGAGCACTCCGAGCAGCAGGATCGCGATGATCGGGCCCCCGAGCCCTCCCTGACCACCGGAGAGAATGGTGCCGCCAAGGAGCACGGCGGCGATGACGGTGAGCTCGATGCCTTGCCCGACGACGGGTGATGCCGACGTCAACCGTCCGACCTGGATGATGGCCGCTGCTCCCGCGAGCGCGCCGCTCACGGCGTACACGGAGAACAGCACGCCGCCGACGCGGATGCCGGCCAGCCGGGCCGCCTCCGGGTTCGACCCGACGGCATAGACCTTGCGCCCCCACGAGGTGTGGGCGAGGGCGAGGTAACCCACCAGGGTGATGACGGCCGCGATCAGGACCGGGACCGGCAGCCAGCCGAGCTGCCCGTCACCGATGAAGAGCAGCACCGGAGAGCCACCCATTTGGATGGCCGAGCCATCGGTCGCGACGAGGGCGAGCGATCGGTACACCGACAGGGTGCCGAGGGTGACGACGAAGAATGACATCCCGACGATGCCCACGAGCGTGCCGTTGACGGCGCCGAGCAGAACACCGAAGAGGACCGTGACGAGGATGACGATCGCAATCGGTGTCCCGGCCGCATACAGCGTGCCAGCCGCGACGCCGGACAGGGCGAGCGCCGAACCGATCGACAGGTCAGCCCCTCCGGTCAGGATGACCATCGTCATGCCGACCGCGAGGATCATCGGAACCGCCTGCACCCGCAGGATGTTCAGCAGGTTGCCGGTCGAGAGGAAGTTCGGGTGCATCACCGAGAAGAAGATGATCAGCAGCACCAGAACCACGGCGAGCGTCACTCGCGGGTCGAACGAGAAGCGGCGCTTGCGCGGGGAGCGCTCGGCCGGACTCGCCCCTGCGGTCAGGATCACTTTTGTGCTGGGAGGTGGCGCGCTCATGCGGCGGTTTCCCCTTCCTCGTCGGCGACGAATGCGAGCGCGGCGATGCGCTCTTCCGTCGCGTGTTCTGCGTCGAGCTTGGCGACCGTCTCCCCATGCGAAAGCACGTAGATGGTGTCGCACAGCCCGAGGAGTTCTGGCAGTTCGGAGGAGATCACCAGCGCGCCCATGCCAGAGCGTGCCGCGTCGGCGATGCGCTGGTAGATCTCCGACTTGGCGCCGACATCGACACCGCGAGTCGGTTCGTCAAACAGCATCACGGCGGGTTCACGCATGAGCATGCGCGCGATCAACACCTTCTGCTGGTTTCCCCCGGAGAGGGTCGTGATGGAGTCGGTCGCATGCGCGTACTTGACGCCGGCCCGCTTGGCCTGCTCCCCCGCCTGGCGTCGAACGGCGCGGCCGTCGACGAACCCGAGCTTGCCCGGCAGATGCCGCATGCTCGCGGCCATGATGTTGTCCACGATCGACCGCCCCGGCATGATGCCCTGCGCCTTGCGGTTCTCCCCGATGAAGCCGACGCCGGCGGCAAGTGCCTCGGCGGGGTGTCGAAAATTGACGCGCTTGCCGTGCACGCGGACCTCGCCGGCCTCGATGGGAATCGCTCCGTACACCGCCTGCGCGAGCGTCGAGCGGCCGGAGCCGACAAGTCCCGCGATGCCGACGATCTCGCCGGAGCGAACCGTGAGCGAGGCATCGCGCACGGCACCGCCCTTCGCGCGGAGCGACTCCACCTCGAGCACCGGTTCGCCCGGCGCATCGCGGTCGCGCGGCGGGTAGATCTCATCGAGATCACGCCCGACGAGCATGCGCACGACCTCTTTATCGGTGACGTCGGCCATTGGCGCGGCGCCGCTGTTCTTGCCGTCGCGGAGCACGACGATGCGGTCGGCGACCTGGCGCATCTCCGCCATGCGGTGCGAGACGAAGACGATCGACATCCCCTCGTCGCGCAGTCGGCGCGCCGTCGCGATGACGTGGTTCGTTTCCTCTTCGCCGAGCGAGCTCGTGGCCTCGTCGAGCAGCATGAGCCGTGGGCGCCGCGCAATCACGCTCGCGATCGCCACGAGCTGCTGGTCGTTGATCGGCAGGCTTCCGAGCAGTGCCCGAGGGTTCACGTCGAGGTCGAGCACCGCCATGGCCTCACGGGCACGACGTCGCGCCGCGCGCCAGTTCACCGAGCCGGGAAGACCCGGGAAGGAGGGCAGTGCGCCAAGCAACACATTTTCGGCGACCGACAGGTGCGGGGCGACCGCGAGCTCCTGCTCGACCAGACCGATCCCCGCGCTCACCGCGTGGGCCGGCGAGGTGAATCGTAGAGAGGCACCGTCGATCCGCACGTCGCCGCCATCCGGCTGCACGTGGCCCGCCAAGATCTTCAGCAGCGTCGATTTCCCAGACCCGTTCTCACCGGCCAGTGCCACGATCTCGCCGGGGCTGATGCTGAAATCCACCTCGGACAGCGCCGTCGTACCCGGGTACCGCTTGGTCATCGAGGTGACTTCGATCATGATGCCTCCTGCTCGTCACGCGGCGGTCAGGAAACCGGGAGGCCCTCGAAGGAGCCGTCCTTGATCTGCGCAATTCGGTCCTCCCACGACACGAACGCGTCAATATTGTCGGGCGTCACGGCCTGCAGCTCAACGACGTAGTTGAAGTCGAGCTCCTGGCCCTCCATGTGGGCGGCGATGAGCTTCGCCAGGAGTTGACCCTGGTCGGGGGCCATGTAGTCCCACGTCGCGTCGATCGCGCCCGAAGCCACGGCGTCGAGACCGTCCTGCGTGGCATTGACGCCGGTGATGATGATCTGGTCGCGCTTGCCAGCGGCCGTCGCTGCGGATGAGGCGCCGACCGCGCTCGGGTCGTTGTAGCACATGATGGCCTTGAGGTCGGGGAACTCCGTGATCATGGCGTCGGCAACCGGACGCGCTCCCGCGGCGTCATCGGTGTCGTTGCCGCGCTCCGCCACGAACTCGAGCCCCGGCGTCGCCTCGACGTCGGCCTGGAACTCCGAGACGAAATGGTCGAGCTCGGCGACGGGCGCCGCGATACCGATGGCCGCGACCTGCCCCGTGCCTCCCGTCTTCTCGGCGATGAACTGCGCGATGTCGGATGCTGCCTTGTCGCGGCCCGTCGTCACCTGGGCCACGAAGGGAGAAATCTCGTCGGCCGTAAAGTCTCGATCGACAACGGCATTGTTGGCGAACAGGGGAATCCCGGCCGCCTCAGCGCGACTCAGAGCGTTCGAGAGCGTTGGGAAATCAATCGGGGTCACCACGATGGCGTCAACACCCTGCGTGACAAATGAATCGATATCTGCGATCTGCTTATCGATGCTCAGCTGCGCGTCTGCGGTGATGAGTTCGCCGCCCGTCTGCGACAATTCGGCCTCGAGACCGGAGCTGATCGCCTGCAGTGCGACATTCTGACCTGCGGCGACGCTGTATCCGACGGTGAGCCCACCGTCGGCGTCGCCACCGGATGCCGAGCCCGAACAAGCCGTCATCGCGACGACACCGATCAGGGCGCCCGTGGCAAGCGCGCCCTTCAGAACAACATTCTTCATCATGAACGTTCACTCCATCGTGAGAAATCAATTGCATTGAGCAGGGAATGGGGAGCTCAATAGGTCGGGGTTTCAGATATGGCTCGCGTGCGCACAATGTGCGGCCGCGAGAATCACGGGGATGACATGCCCACTCCACGCACATCGTGCATCCGCTATCTCCTTCGATATGGAACTCGGCACCACATTCGCGGAAGCGATTTTGCGGGAACCGGCGAGCACGACGATAACGACAGTTCGACAGCGCAGCAGCACCCGCGAACGACATTTCGATAGCTGAAACAGATGCGGCGCGGCCCCGGGGTTCCTCCCCGGGTGCCGCGCCGCAGGGCGCGCGAGTTACGCCGCCACCGTGCGCCGCAAGCGCCGCTCGACGTCGCTGCTGGCCTGTTCGAGCACGGCACGCATCTGCCCGATCTCCGACTTGGTCACGCGACCGACCGGCGCTGCCACGGCGAGGGCCGCCACGGCGCGATCCCATGGGTCGCGAACGGGAATCGCGAGCCCCGCCGTGCCTTGAATCGCCTCCTCGTACGTGGTCTCGTAGCCCTCGCGGCGAATGACCGACAGACGCCGCTTGAGCGTGCCGAGCGACGTGATCTTCGAGTCTCGCCACGGCACGAGCCCAGACTTGTGCACGTCTTCGACCTCGCGGTTCGTCAGCTCCGACAGCAGTACACGCCCCGACGCCGTCGCGTAGGCCGGGAATCGATCGAACCGCTCCCCCGGCAGGGTGTCCCGGCGCGAGGCTTCGTTGACGCTCACCAGGTTGAGCATGTGCCCGCGGCGCGCCCACACGACGACCGTCTCCCCGAGCTGCTCCGACACCGTGTGGGCAACGGGGTCGACCGCGCTGTTCAACTCCGCGAGGGTGAGGCAGGCACGCTTGCCCTGCGGCGTGAGTGCGACGGCACGGTAGGAGCGGTCGGCAATCTGCGTCGCGAAGCCCGACACCCGCAGCGTGGAGAGCAGCCGATACGCGGTCGCCGGCGAGACATCGAGCGCAGATGCCGCCATGGTGACAGACAGCGTCTGGCCGTCCTGGAGGATCTTGAGGAGTTCAAGGGCTCGATGCACGGACTCGATGATGGGGGCACCCGCCGGCCGCGTGTCCACGTTTCGCCCAATCACAATGCCCTCGCCACGGCCCTGCGTCGCAGTACTGTTCTTCATCGTCTCGGCTCCCTCGTCGTTGAGATGCCCCCGGCTCCGTTCGGAGCCCGCGCTGCCCGATCGCCGTTGTGTCGGTCAGCTCTGGGTGAGTAGACGTGACGGTAAGCCAAAAGCCCTCATTGGATCCAGTGCCGTGACCGGCATCGTCGGACGCATCGGCGTGAATATAGACGCCGCCATCGCGAGGCGTCGTCGCCATCCCGCGGAATCCCTGGAGGGTGCGGAGATTTCGTTGTCCGCGACAGCCCGAAGGGATATGGTGAATTGTATCCATTACATTCCACGTCGTGCGCGAGCGTCGTCGCTTCGCAGCGTCGCATCCGCATGACGGGCGACGAAGGGGAGATCACATGAACGACCGCATCACTCGCATCGCGGCCCCGGTCATTCCGAATATTTCTGACAGCACGCGTATCTCGACGGGCGAGAACCTCCTGTTCGTTTCTGGGGCCCTCGGTTTCGAAGAGGACGGCTCGGTGCCCACTGACTTCGAGCGCGCCGTCGAGCTCGGCTACAAGGCTCTGCTCGAGTCGCTCGAGCGCGGCGGAGCCAAGTGGTCCGACGTCGTTCGCTGCAACTCCTACGTGACGCAGATGGACCAGGAGCGCCTCAAGATCTGGCGCGAGACCCGTGACCGCGTCGTCGGCACGGAGCTGTTCCCCGCCAGCACGGTGATCGGCGTCGACACGCTCTTCAAGGGCGCTCTGTTCGAGATCGACGCCATCGCGCTCGTCAAGTAGACCTGGCCCGGCAGCTCGGCCTGCCAAGCACAAAACCCCGGGGAGCCGATCGGCTCCCCGGGGTTTTTGTATGCGTCGGTGCTAGATCGCCGCGATCGCGTCGATCTCGATCGTCGCGTGGTTGAACAGGTACTGCACACCGATCACCGTGCTCGCCGGCACGTTCTGCGTGTCGATGATGCGGTCGCGAACCTCGCGGAACGTGGCGAAACGCGCCTCGTCGAGATCGGTGATGTACACGTTGATGCGCACGACGTCCGAGAACGTCGCATTGTGGGACTTGAGCGCACGCTCGACCTCACGGAGCGACAGCTCGACCGCGCGACCGAAGTCGGCGGGCACTGAGCCGTCCTCTTCGAAGCCAACGGCTCCCGAGACAAACGCGAGGTTCCCGCCGCTCACGCGGACGCTGTCAGAAATGCCAGGGACCGTGGGGGCAGGGGTGCGGTGAATGTTTACGTCAGTCATAGATGTTTTCCTCCCGTTATCTTCCGTTGAAACTGGGTCGAACCGGCCCAGGCTCGTGAGCGCTTAGACGACCGGCAGCACGTCTCGTGCTTCGTCTTCCTTGCCCACGATGATCTTGCCGAACGCCTCGTCGGCGCTAGCGGTGAGCAGGTGGCCGTGGCGAGCCGAGGCCGCCTGGTCGCGCCAGAAGCGCTGGATGAGGCTCGAGTCGGCGAAGCCGGCCGAACCGTGCGCGTTCACGAGCATTTCGATGGCGCGCGTGATCATGGCGACGATCTGTCCGGCGTGTGCGCGGTAGTGGATGCGCTCGGCGTAGGGCATGAACTCCCCGCGCTCCGCCGTCGCCAGCAGGGCGTCGGCGTTGTTGAACGCGACGATCTCTGCCGTCTCGATGAGCATGGTCGCCTGAGCGACGGCCATCTGGAACGAGACCGCGTCGGCCTGGCGGTCATAGTTCGTGTACGCGACCGACTTCTTGGCGGCACTCGACACGACCTTCTCGAGCACGGCGCGACCCATCCCGAGGTGCGGGCCGACGAGCTGCATGAACAGGCCGGGCACGAATGCCGTCCTGTACACGGCTTCGGGGTTGAACTCGGTGCCGGGCAGGTCGGCCTCGAGCGCCTTCGTGACCGAGATCACGCGGTGTTCGGGGATGAAGATGTTGTCGGCGACCTGGTGAACGCTGCCGGTCGCCTTCATGCCGGCCACGTACCACGTGTCGTCGTAGGTGAGCTCGCTGTTGGGGACCAGTGCGAGACCGTTGTCGACGACGTTGCCCTGCTCGTCGACCATGGGGATCCCGAGGATCGACCACTTCGAGTGCTTCGAGCCGGTGCCGTAGCCCCAGCGACCGCTGACCTGGTAACCGCCCTCGACGCGCTTCGACTCAGCGGTCGGTGCGAGCACGATCGTGATCAGCGTGTCGGGGTCTTCGCCCCAGACTTCCTGCTGCGCTTGATCGGGCATGTAGCTCGTGACCCAGGCACCCGACGTGAAGATGCCGTACACCCACGCCGTGCTGCCGTCGCCGCGGGCGACCGCGCGGCTCGCCGCGAGGATGTCGCGGGTCGAGCCGGCATGGCCGCCGAAGCGGGTGGGAACCGTCAGGCGGAACGCCCCGGTCTTGGCAAGTGCGTCGATCGAAGACTGCACGATCGTGCGGTCCTTCTCACCGGCGGGACCGTTCTCGAGGAGCAGGGGACGAATCTCGTCAATCCGGTCGACGATTGCGGCGACCTCGGGGTTGTTGCTGCTGTTGTTGATCATGCTCGATCGCTTTCTTGGTGTGTTCCGAGTTTCGTTCGGGTGGCGGCTGGCGCTTACGCTTCGCCGCGGCCCCAGGTGGTGTTGAGGTGGTTCTGGGCATTGCGGCGTGCCGGCAGCGGCCCGTCGATCGTGTAGTAGCGCTGGCCCGTGACGATGAGGTCTTCGGCCGGGAACTTGGTGATCATCTCGCAGCCGTCCTTCGTGACGACGACCTCTTCCTCGATGCGCGCCGCGCCGATGCCGTCGGCAGACGGCCAGTACGTCTCGAGGGCGAAGACCATGCCCTCTTCGAGCACCTCGGGGTTCTCGAAGGAGTGGAGGCGCGAGAAGATCGGCTTCTCCCAGATCGAGAGACCGACACCGTGGCCGTACTGCAGGGCGAAGGCGGATTCCTCGTCGGGGAATCCGAACTCCTGCGCGGCGGGCCACACGGCGCAGATGTCAGCCGTCGTCGCGCCGGGGCGGACGAGCGCGACAGCGCGGTCCATGTACTCGCGCGCCCGCTTGTAGGCGTCGTGCTGCGCGGTCGAGGCCGAGCCGACCGCGAACGTGCGGTAGTAGCAGGTGCGGTAGCCGTTGAAGGAGTGCAGGATGTCGAAGAACGCGGGGTCGCCCGGCCGCAGCACGCGGTCGGAGAAGATGTGCGGGTGCGGTGCGCAGCGCTCACCGGAGATGGCGTTCACGCCCTCGACGAACTCGGAGCCGAGGTCGTACAGCACCTTCGAGACGAGGCCGACGCACTCGTTCTCGCGCACGCCGGGCCGCAGGAATTCGTGCAGCTGGTCGTACGCGGCGTCGACCATCGAACAGGCGGTCGTGAGCAGCGTGATCTCATCGGCCGTCTTGATGCGACGAGCCTCGAGGAACAGCTGCTGGCCGTCGACGACCTGAATGCCTTCCTGCTGGAGGGCGAAGAGGATCGGCAGCTCGATGACGTCGACTCCGAGCGGCTCGTTGGCGACGCCGAACTTCTCGAGCTCGCGCTTCACCTTGCGCGCCACCTCTTCGGCGATGCCGGCACCCGGAGGGAAGGCAC
This sequence comes from Pseudoclavibacter sp., assembly GCA_052086425.1. Taxonomy (GTDB): domain Bacteria; phylum Actinomycetota; class Actinomycetes; order Actinomycetales; family Microbacteriaceae; genus Pseudoclavibacter. The sequence goes on from JBQDJW010000001.1 coordinate 30,277, forward strand.
CGCGAAGGGTGGAGATGCCGGCTCGCGAACCGCGTTCAGCACGGGGACGCGGCGCATCGTGGTGCGGCGCGTGCGGGTCGGCGTCGGCGTGCGAGTGGGTCGTGGCGAGCCAGGGGTTGAAGAGGTCGTGGTGCTTGGCGGCAGAGCCGAAGTCCCACATGATGGGGTCGCTGTTGCGCGTGATCAGGCAGAAGCGAATGAGCTTGTCGTTCGCCCACGTGCCGATGGTCGTGGACGAGGCGTAGCGGATGTTGGCGAAGTCGAAGGCGAGAACCGCGCCCAGGTCGGACCTGTCAAGCTCGGCGCGCAGTCGAGCGAGGCGCTCGGTGCGCAGTCGGTCGAAGTTGACGCGCTCCTCCCAGTCGACGGCCATGGTCCCGCGAGTCGCAGTACTCATCTGAGAGCTCCTTTGTCTCTGTTCCATACCGCGACGGGCATCGGCGCGGGCAGTGCTCGCATTCTCCGTCTCAACGCTGATGCATCACTCTGGAGATGCTCGGCTGCGCTGGCCACGCTGCCGCATGTATGGATCCAATGTATTTCAAGATTCGTTCGTATCCAATCCTGAACCGTCGTCAGTTTCACGGACTCCTCCTGACGAGTCAAGGGGTGAGTCGGACTGTCCGGACAGGACGGACCCCTCTCTCCCTCACCCCCAGCGAACCCGGACGCGCGACTTTTGGATCCATACCGAAGTCCGTAGGCTCGAGAAGACGGCGATCGACACTGCGTGACGGTCGTCCCGACCCATGACGCACGACGAAGGAGTGGCACCATGTCTGACATTGGATTCATCGGCCTTGGAGCGATGGGACGCGCCATGGCGCGACGGCTCATCGACGCCGGTCATCGCGTCACCGTCTGGAACCGGTCGGACGGGCCCGCGGCCGAACTCGCGGATCACGGCGCCATCGCCGCCTCGTCTGCGGCCGAGGCGATGGCCAACCCGATCATCATCTCGATGCTCGCGAACGACACCGCAGCTGAGGCCGTCGTGACCGCGGAGCACCTCGCCAGCGCCCCGGCCGGTGCCGTGCACATCAACATGGCTTCGCTCAGCGTCGCGGCGTCGTCGCGACTTTCGGCCCTGCACG
>JBQDJW010000002.1:0-21624 GCA_052086425.1 Pseudoclavibacter sp.
AGACCGCCGCACCATCGAGGTCGTGGCCCGCGTGCCCGCCGTACACGACCGCGAGGTCGAGCTCACCTGCATGCAGGGCCGCGAGGATCTCCGGCTGCGACTGCGACTGCACGTCGAGCCGCAGTCCCGGGTGATGCTTCGCCAACTCCTCGTAGTGTAAGGGTAACACGGTGGGCCGGTGCGACGGCATCGCCCCGATGCTCAGCGACCCCGTGAGCCCACCCCGCACGACTCGCGAGGTGAGCTCGTCGGCGTCTCGCAGCAGCGAGATCGCAAGGTCGAACACCTGGCGCCCGGTCGCGGTCAGTTCGAACCCGATGCCCCGGCTGCGCGCCGCGAGCGACACCTGGAACGCGGCCTCGAGCTCGTTGATGGCGGCCGCGACTGCCGAGCGCGAGACCTGCTCGGCCGCCGCGGCGCCGGCGATGCTGCCGGCTCGCGCCGCGGCGACGAAGTAACTGAGCTGGCGCAGCGTGTACCGAGGTGGAACCATCGGGCAAGTGTGGGCGCGTGGCCGCGCTACTTCAACTCGATCGCGTGGGTCTCGGGCATGCGGATCACGACGACCGTCGTGATGAGGCACAGCAGCACGAGGTATCCCGTGTAGATCCAGTGCTGCCCGATCGACTCGAGCCAGGTGTTCAGGTAGGGCGCGGTGCCGCCGAAGATGGCGCCGGAGGTCGCATAGCCGATGCCGATCACGGTCGCCCGGTCGCGCGTCGGCACGAGCTCCGAGAAGATCGCGCCGATCGGCCCGCAGTTGGCCGCCATGAGCACGGATGCGGCGCACATGGCGATGAGGAACGTCCAGGGGTTCTCGCTCAAGATCAGGTCGAGCAGGAAGGCCGCGACCGCGAACCCGATGCTGAAGATGAGAAAGACGGGGCGGCGACCGACCTTGTCGCTCCAGGCGCCCATCGCGACCGCTGCGACGATGAAGAGCGCCTGCGCCACGATGCCGATGAGCAGTGCGACGGTGGCGTCGATGCCGAACGCGCGGCTCGCGTACCCGGGGGCGAAGATGAGCCACGTGTAGAACACGGTGACGCCGCCGACCGTGAGGCCCGTGATGCGCAGGATCTGCGGCCAGTAGCCCGCGATCCGCCCGAACGACGCGGCGATCGACGGGGCAGGACCCTTCTTCGCCTCGGCCTCGTACTGGGCGCTCTCGTTCATGCCGAAGCGGATCCACAGCGCGTACACGCCCAGCAGTGCGGCGAGCGCGAACGGGATGCGCCATCCGAACTCCGACATCTGCGCGTCGGTCAGCACGGCGGTGAGGAGCGCGCCGAGGCCGGTCGCCGCGATCGTGCCGACGCCGACACCGACCCAGGGGGTGCTCGCCCAGAGCCCGCGGCGCCCCTTCGGGGCGATCTCGGCGAGGTACGTGAACGCGTTGCCGGTTTCGCCGCCGTGCGAGAGGCCCTGCACGAGGCGCGCGACGAGCAGCAGCACGGCCGCCCATGGCCCGATGACGCTGAACGTCGGAGTGATCGCGATCAGGAGGCTGCCGAGCGCCGCAAGCCCGATGGCGAGCGTCAGGCTGAACCGGCGCCCCCGCGAGTCACCGAGCCGGCCGAACAGCCACCCGCCGATCGGACGCATGATGAACCCGGCACCGAAGACGGCCAACGTCGAGAGCAGGTTCGCGACCGGGTCGTCGCTGTAGAAGAACTGGGCCGCGAAGAACGGGGCGAAGATCGCGTAGATGTTCCAGTCGAACCACTCCATGGCGTTGCCGATGTTGACGGCGACCATGTCGCGGCGACGCTTGGCGCCCGACACCGGGATATCGGCGGTTTGCTGCACTTCGGAAACCATGTTCGTCCTCCTTGACACGGCCGAACGTTCGACCCTCGATGGCAGCAACCAGATTCGAGGCGCGGCGCGCACCGGTCAAGAACCGATGTTCGTCATGGAATGGCGGTTTTCACGCCATCACGCGGCGACTTTGCTCGCCGGCGCGGCAAGGCTCGGGCGCGGCGCGGCGCGACGCCCGCCCGAGCCCGTCCCGAGCCCGTCCTGTGCCGCCTACAGCCCCGAGTAGGCGTGCAGCCCGTTGAAGAAGACGTTCACGATCGCGAAGTTGAAGATGACCGTCGCGAAGCCGACGATCGACAGCCACGAGCTCGGCCCGCCGCGCCAGCCGCGCGTCGCCCGCGCGTGGATGTAGCCGGCGTAGACGACCCAGATGATGAACGTCCACACCTCCTTCGTGTCCCAGCCCCAGTAGCGGCCCCAGGCGCGCTCGGCCCAGATCGCGCCGGCGATGAGTGTGAAGGTCCACAGGATGAACCCGACGACGTTGATGCGGTAGGCCAGGTTCTCGAGGCGGTCGGCCGTCGGGAGCGCTTGCAGGAACCGCATCCCCGTCGGCTTGCCCGCGAGGGCGCGGGCGACGCGCCGCTGCTGCAGCAGTTGCAGGAGCGACAGGCCGAACCCGAGCGCGAGGCAACCAGTGCCGAGCGACGCCACGAACACGTGGATCACGAGCCACGCCGACTGGAGCGCCGGCACGAGCGGCACGACGTCGACGTAGAAGCTCACGGTCGACACCCCGAGCCAGAGCGTCGTGAACCCGGTGATGAACGTGCCGAGGAAGCGAAGATCGGCCCACACCCTCGACGCGAGGAAGACGAGCACGATCAGCAGCGTGAACGTCATCGAGAACTCGAACATGTTGGCCCACGGCACCCGCTCGGCAGCGATGCCGCGCAGCAGGGTCGCCATGAGGTGCACCACGAAGGCCGCGATCGTCAGGCCCATCGCGACGCGCAGCGACGGCGTCGCCTTCGTGTCGCGCCAACCGTCGGCGTCGTGCGCCCGCGTCCGCCCGAGCGCGCGGACGCCGCGCGAGCCGGAGCCACCCGAGCCGGCGCCCGTTTCGGCCTCGCCCGGCCCCTGCGTCCCGCTCGCACCGATCGCGTACTCGGCGATCTGCGTCGCGTCGGTGCCGATCTCATCCGAGCCGCCCACGGCATCCGGGTCATCGCCGCGCGCACCCGCACCGGATGCGCCTGCCCCACCCTCGCGGGTTGCCGCGCCCCCACGTGCCGTCGCGCCCACGAGCGTCCGCCGGCGCGTCGCACCCGCCGCCGAGGTGGAGCGCCCGCTCTGGCGCGCCGAGCGCCCCGAGAGGTCGAGCGTGAAGAAGATGAACGCGGCCGCGTACACGGCCATCGCCACGTAGAGCAGCACGTTCGACCAGTTGGAGAGCGCGGACACGGTTTCGAACGGAATCACTGTCAGACCTTTGAACGAGTTGGGGCGTCGCGCCAGCCTACGAGCGCGTCGGCGTGGGCGTCGAGCAGGTCGTTGACGGCGCCCGCGAGCTGCGGGTCGTCGCCGCGGGCGAGACCCGCGTACTCGACGAGGAGCGTTCCCGAGCCGCGCTGGGTCGCCTTGACCCACATCCGCCGCCTGGGAACGAAGAGACCGGTCAGGAGACCGATGACACAGAGCACGACGAACACGAACACGGGCACCTGGGTGGGGTCTTGGTGGATGTCGAATGACGCGTAGCGGGGGATTTCGCCGACCTCGATGCTGCCGAGCCCGTTCGGCAGTTCGACGGTTTCGCCCGGCCGCATCTCGAGCGCCTCGACTTCGGTGTCGCCGCCCGCGACCTGCGTGAGGTCGTCGGTGTCGAGCGAGTAGACGTTCATCGGCACGCCGTCGTCGAGCCCGAGGTCGCCCGTGTACACGTTGAACGTGAGCATCGGGTCGTGCAGGTCGGGGTGCGCCGAGGTGAGGGCGCCGGTTTCGAGCGCGGCCACCGTCGGGTAGAAGAACCCGATCATGCCGACCTGCTCGGCGAGCCCGTCTGGAACCTTCACAACGCCGAGGCTCGTGAGGTTGCCGTCCTGCGGCAGGAAGGGCACCGTGTCGGAGAACACGGCGTTGCCCTCGGCGTCGCGCACCGTGAGCTGCGGGGCGTAGCCGTTACCGAGCAGGTACACGTCTGTGCCGTTCGTGCGGAGCGGGTCGTTGACCCGAACCGTCTGCTGCGCCGTCGAACCGTCTGGGTTCGTGACGGTCACGTTGGCGGCGAAGTCGTTGACGGCGCCGACGGCGTTGGGGTTGTCGGCCTCGTACTCGACGTCGAACGTGTCGAGGCTGAGCGAATACGGGTCGAGCTGGCTGCTCGAGAACCACCGGCCGGGGTTGAACGACGAGTACGACACCGAGCTGTTCACGAACGTCTGTCCTTCGACGAGCACGCGCTGCCCGTGCCAGCCGAACGACCCGAGCACGCCGACCGCGAGGATGACGCCGACCATCGAGATGTGGAACACGAGGTTGCCGGTCTCGCGCAGGTAGCCGCGCTCGGCCGAGACGCTGATGCCGCGGCGCCCCTTGTCGATCAGCACGGTGCGGTAGCCGCGCTTCCGCAGCAGCTTCGCGGCTTCATCGATGATCTCGCCCGCGCGCCCTGTCGCGTCGTCGTCGAGGTGCAGCACCGAGTACGCGTCGAACCGGTCGAGCCGGGCCGGCGTCGTCGGCGGAGGTGTCCGCAGGGCGCGCCAGTGGTGGGCCACGCGCGGGATGATGCAGCCGATCAGCGAGACGAAGAGCAGCAGGTAGATGGCCGTGAACCATGGCGACGAGTACACGTCGAACAGGCCGACCGCGTCGTAGACGTCGGCGAGGTCCGGCGTCGTGTCGAACACCTGGGCGACGCCGTTCGGGTCGCTCGTGCGCTGCGGCACGAGCGAGCCTGGCACGGCTGCGATCGCGAGCAGTAGCAACAGCAGCAGCGCGACGCGCATGCTCGTGAGCTGGCGCCACACGGCGCGCATGGCGGCCACGATGCGGTTCGGGGCCCGACGGCCGGATGCGGTTGGCGCGTTTCCGGATGCGCCGGACGTGCCGTCGCCGGTTGCGTCACGAGCTCCGTCGCCGGCAGAGCCGCCTGGGGGGGTGCCGTCAGCGGTGGTGCCGCCGCGGGGTCGGCGAGCGGGCCGGTCGCGCGATTCGAACCCGTCGCGTCCGGCGTCGATGTGGTCGGAGGGCCTCGACATCAGCGCGACCTGGGATTACAGAGGAGTTGCATAAGCGGGAAGCAGGTATCCGATCCACGAGATGAACGACTGCCAGACGCCGACGACCATCAGCACGCCGATGACCATGAGCAGCACGCCGCCGATGATGTTGATCGTGCGGATGTTGCGGCGCAGCCACGTGCTCCAGCGGGTCGCGGTGCCGAAGCCGATCGCCGCGATGACGAACGGGATGCCGAGACCGAGGCAGTAGGCGAAGGCGAGAAGGGCGCCGCGGCCGGGGCTTGCGGCCTGGAAGCTGAGGGTTTGGATCGCGATGAGCGTCGGGCCGATGCATGGCGCCCACCCGATACCGAAGATGAGCCCGAGCAGGGGGGCACCGATGAGGCCGACTGGACGCGACGCGATCTTCCACTGCCGCTGCATGAATCCCAGCTGGCCGAGGAACACGACGCCCATGACCAGCACGATCACTCCGAGCACGCGCAGCACGATGCCCTGGTACTGCACCAGCCACACGCCGGCCTGGCCGAACGCGGCGCCCGTCAGCACGTAGACGACCGCGAAGCCGAGGACGAAGAGCACGGAGCCGAGCACGAGGCGGCCGCGCGAGCCGAGGCGATAGCCGGCGCGGCCCGCGACGGCGGCGGCCGGTGCGGCAGCCGACGCGGTCACGGAGGTGGTCGTGGTGGCGCGGGTGGCGGATACCGACCCGGTGGCGCCCGTTGCCGTGGCCGCCACGGCGCCGGTCGACGCGCCGCGCGCATCCTGGCCCTGGGCCTCGTGGCCCTGCCTCCCAGTCGCGCCCCGCGCATCCGGTGCCGTCGAGGTCGCCCCGATGAGGCCGAGGTAGCCGGGAACGACGGGCAGCACGCAGGGCGACGCGAACGAGATGAAGCCGGCGAGCAGCGCGAGGGGCAGTGCGACGAGCAGCTGGCCCGACATGATGATCTCGCCGGCGCCGTTCGGCGCTGACGCGAACTGCGCTGCGAGCGCGGCAGGCCCGGCGATCACGAGGCCTGCTCGGCGAGCACGTCGTCGATCATGGGGCCGAGCACACCCGGGTCGATCGGGCCGAGGATGTAGGACGCGACGCGGCCATCGCGGTCGAGCACGAGGGTCGACGGGATGGCCTGCGGCGGCACGTTCTCGGCGAAGGCCGCGAGGACGCTTCCGCTGCCGACGTCGAGGATCGACGGGTACGTGATGCCGAACTGCTCGTTGAAGCTGTCGACGGTCGCGGCCTGGTCGTAGATGTTGACGCCGACGAACTGCACGCCGTCGTCGGCGGAGTCCTGCCAAACGGCCTCGAGATCTTCGGCCTCGACGCGGCACGGTGGGCAGGCGGCGTACCAGAAGTTGACGACCGTGACGGTGCCGGCGAGCTCGTCGCTGCCGATCGTCTCGCCCGTTTCGGTCTCGCCCGAGTAGGCGACGGCTTCACCGCGTTCGCTCGCGTCATAGACGCCCCAGCTGCCGTCACCGGCGAACTGGCCGCCCTGCGGCGGCTGGTCGGTGAACCCGGCGTCGTCGGTCGCGCAGGCGGCGAGCCCGGCGACCATGGCGATCGCGAGCACGCCGGTCGTGACGGCACGGCGAAGACCGGTCACACTGCTCCTTCATCGATCGAGGCCTCGAGTTCGCTCGCGGCCGGCTCCCGGTAGCCGACTTCGCGGAAGCCGGATGCCGGGTGGTACTCGAGAACCGTGATACTCGAGAGCGCGCATCGGCGCTGCTGGGGATTGTGGGCGAGCGGCTTGCGCGCGAGCGCCCGGTGCACCGTCCAGATCGGCAGCTGATGCGACACCATGATAACGTCACCGCCCTCTGCCGCCGCGATCGCCTCGAGGGCGGCCTCGCGCATCCGGTCGCGGATGCTCGCGTACGGCTCGCCCCACGACGGGCGCGCGGGGTTCCACAGGTGTCGCCAGCTCGCCGGACGGCGCAGGGTGCCGTAGCGGCCCTTCATGCGCCGCCCCTCGAAGCGGTTCCACGGCTCGATGATGCGGTCGTCGAACTGCGGCTCGAGGCCGAGCGCGGCCGCGATCGGGGCCGCAGACTCGCGCGTGCGCTGCAGCGGCGAGACGACGAGGCGCGTCGCCGGAACCGCGTGGGCTGCGAGGTCGTCGGCGGCCGACTGCGCCATGCGCTGACCCCGATCGGTGAGGCCGAAGGCGGGAAGCCGCCCGTAGAGAATGCCGTCGGGATTGTCGACTTCGCCGTGACGCACGAGGTGGAGGCGCTGCGAGACCATGCGCCAAGTGTACGAAGACCCGCTGTCACGAACGCCGTGCCGCGCGCCGGACTCCGCGCCCGCGCTACCCTGGGCCGGTGACCGAACGCACCCGTATTTCGCAGCTCCAAGACCGCACCGACGGCCCCGTCACCGTTCAGGGATGGGTCGACACCGTGCGCGATCAGAAGAAGGTGCAGTTCGTGGTGCTGCACGACGAGACGGGCGGGCTGCAGCTGGTGAATCCGCGCAGCGAGGGGCGCGAGCACATCTCGGACGTCATCTCGACGCTCGCGCAGGGCACCATGCTCACGATCCACGGCGAGCTCAAGCACGACGAGCGCGTGAAGCTCGGCGGGCTCGAGGTCAAGGTCGGCGAGGTCGTCGTCGAGTCGGAGGCGCTGCCAGAGACGCCGATCGCCGAGGACACGTCGATCGACAAGCGCCTCGACTGGCGGTTCCTCGACCTGCGCACGCCGCGCAACAACCTGCTCTTCCGCGTGGAGACGACGTTCGCGCACGCGCTTCGCACGTACTGGATCGAGCGCGACTACGTCGAGATCTTCACGCCGAAGCTGATGGCGACACCGTCCGAGACGCGCGCCGAGCTGTTCGAGGTCGACTACTTCGAGCGCAAGGCCTACCTCGCGCAGAGCCCGCAGTTCTTCAAGCAGATGGCGCAGTCGGCCGGGTTCGGCAAGGTCTTCGAGATCGGACCCGTGTTCCGCGCCGACCCGTCGTTCACGTCGCGCCACGCGACCGAGTTCACGGGCGTCGACGCCGAGCTGTCGTGGATCGACAGCCACGAAGACGTCATGAAGATGCAAGAAGAGCTCATGGTCGCCGGTCTGCAGGCGGTCGCCGACAAGCACGGCGACGAGATCCGCGAGCACTTCGGCGTCGAGGTGACCGTGCCATCGCTGCCGTTCCCGCGCATCCCGCTGCTCGAAGCGCGGGCGATCGTCGAGGCGCGCGGCCACACGATCGAGCGCGGCGACCTCGACCTCGACCCCGAGGGCGAGCGCCAGATCGCGGCCCACGTGAAGGAGGAGTTCGGGCACGAGTTCGTGTTCCTCACGGACTACCCGGCCTCGATCCGGCCCTTCTACCACATGCGTCACACCGACGACGCGACGCTCACGCGCAGTTACGACCTCATCTGGAACGGCGTCGAGATCACGACGGGCGCCCAGCGCGAGCACCGCGTCGACGTCATCGAGGCGCAGGCCGCCGAGAAGGGCATGGATGTCGCCGAGCTCGGCTACTACCTCGACTTCTTCCGCTACGGCACGCCCCCGCACGGCGGCTTCGGCATGGGCCTCTCGCGCGTCATGATGCTCATGCTCGGACTCTCGACGCTGCGAGAGGCCACCTACCTGTTCCGCGGGCCGAACCGGCTGGCGCCGTAGGGCGACGATGACGGCGGGGCCGGCACATTCGTGCCGACCCCGCCGTCATTATGCGCGGAGACCCGCGCAGCTCACGCCCGAACTAGTGGCGCAGCCCCGCCTCGCGCATCAGCGGGAGGATCTGCTCCTCGAAGATCGGCAGCTCCTCGACCGGGTCGATGAGCCCCATGATCATGCCGCCCATGCCGTTGTCGTGCAGTGACTTGAGCCCGTCGACGACCTGCTCCGGCGTGCCGACGATGGGGTACCCGCCCCATCCGGCGACAAAGCGCTCCGACAGCTCGCGCGCGTGCTCGAACGACTGCGACGCCCCCGACAGCGCGATCTTGATGACGTTGCCTGCACCGTCGTAATCGCCCTCGTCGAGCACCTGCTGGAACGCGGCCTTCGCTTCGGCCTCGGTCTCGCGGCAGACGACGAGCCCGTACGTCATGACGTCGATGTCGCGCTGGTAGTCGTCGCGCGCCTTCGTCCGCACCTTGTCCGTGTACGCGTTGACGTTCTCGAGGGTGTCGAGGCTCGCGAAGTTGATGTCGACGTTCTTCGCCGAGAACTCGATGCCGCGCGTCGAGTTGCCCGCGTTGAGCAGCACGGGGTTCGGCCCCTGGTGCGGCTTGGGGTACGCCTCGTTGAGCTGGCTGTTGAAGTAGTCGCCGCTCACCTCGAAGGTGCCCTGCTCGCTCCACAGGCGCATCACGTAGTCGAGCCATTCCTGTCCGAACTCGTACCGCTCGTCGTGCTGACGCTGTTCACCGCCGAACATTTCCATCTCTGGCGGCACCCAGCCCATGACCATGTTGAGGGCGAAGCGTCCGCCGGAGATGCGGTCGACGGTGGTCGCCATCTTGGCGGCGACGATCGGATGCACGGTCGGCAGGTGCGACGTGGCGCCGATGGCGATCCGCTCGGTCGCTTCCGCGAGCCCCGCGGCCCAGGTGTACGTCTCGAAGCAGTTGCCGTTGAAGTTCGACGAGCCGCCGAAGCCCTTCCAGCGGGCGACCGGGATCATGGCCTCGAACCCGATCTGGTCGGCCTTCGTCGCGATCGCCTTGGTGTGCTCCCACGTGATCTCGTAGCTCGTCGGTGCGTGCGAGACGATAAGGCCGCCAGAGCAGTTCGTGCCGAAGAGCCCGAGCTTCATTGGCTGGTCGCCGAGCAGGGGGTTCGTCTCACGACGGTCTTGGACCGGGGTCGTCTCGTTCTCGGGACGAGGCGCGGTCGGCGCGAGGCCGAGCCGCTCGTTCGCGGTGATGGTGGTCATGGGTGGTCTCCTCCGGGTTGTGGGGTGCGCTCAGCGTCGAGCGCGACAGAAAAAGGCATGCGGATGCCCGGCTTCGGATGCGCAGCTTCGGATGCCCGGCTTCGAATGCGCAGCTTCGGATGTTCTCGGGCGGATGCGGACAGCGCCGCGGATCGGGAACGGGGCCGCTCAGCCCAGCTGGAAGGGGTCTCGCGTCCCGCCGGTGAGCTCCACGAACACGGACTTGTTCTCGAGATACTCGTCGACGCCGCCAGACCCGTTCTCGCGGCCGATCCCGGACATCCCGAATCCGCCGAACGGCATGTTGGGAGCAACCACCCGGTAGGCGTTGATCCAGACCGTTCCAGCACGGATCGCTCCCGCGACGCGGTGGGCGCGATGCACGTCCTTGGTCCAGACGGCGCCGGCGAGCCCGAAGGGGGTGTCGTTGGCGAGCGCGATCGCCTCGTCCTCATCGCGGAACGTGTACGCCGCGAGCACGGGCCCGAACACCTCTTCGCGCACGACCGTCGCGTCTGGGTCGGCGAGCACGACGGTCGGCTTCACGAACAGCCCCCCGAGTTCGGCGTTCGGCTCGCCGCCGCACGCGATGGTCCCGCCCTCGGCCTTGGCGCCCTCGAGGAATCCGAGCACCTTCTCGTACTGGGGCCTGTTCGCGACGGGGCCCATCTCGGTCTCTGCCGCGGTCGGGTCGCCCTGTTTGATGCTGTTGGCGCGCTCGACGACCTTGGCGACGAGCTCGTCCTTGACCGACTCGTGCACGATGAGTCGCGAGCCCGCCATGCACGTCTGGCCGGTCGCCGCGAACACGCCCGCGACGAGGCCGTTCGCGGCCGCGTCGAGGTCGGCGTCGGGGAACACGACCTGCGGCGACTTGCCGCCGAGCTCGAGCGTCACCTTGTTGATGTTCGCGACGGCGGCCTGCGCCACCTTCGCGCCCGTGGCGGTCGAGCCGGTGAAGGCGACCTTGTCGATGCCGTTGTGACCGGCGAGCGCCTCGCCCGTCGACCGGTCCCATCCGGTGACCACGTTGATCACGCCCGGGGGCAGACCCGCCTCGGTGAGCACTTCGGCGAACGCGACCGTCGATGCCGGCTAATGCTCCGACGGCTTCACGACGCACGTGCATCCCGCGGCGAGCAGGGGCGCGAGTTTGAAGGTGAGCAAAAGCAGCGGACTGTTCCACGGCGTTATCGCGCCGACGACCCCGACGGGTTCGCGCACCGTGTACCCGAAGTAGGTCTGCGGCGCGAGCGCGGGCACCGTCTTGCCCTCGATCTTGTCGGCGATGCCGGAGTAGTAGTTGTACCAGTTGCCGAGCCCGAGCAGCTGCCCCCGCATCTCGCGCATGAGCTTGCCCGAATCGCGCACCTCGAGCAGCGCGAGACGCTCGGCGTTCTCGGTGATCGCGGTCGCGATCTTGCGCAGGATCGCCGCGCGCTCGAAGCCGGTCTTGGCGCCCCACTCCCCCTCGAACGCCGCGCGGGCCGCCGCGACCGCGCGGTCGACGTCGTCCGGCCCTCCGTCCGACAGGACCGCCCAGGGCCTGCCCGTGTAGGGGTTCTGAGATTCGAACGTCTTCCCCGACAACGCATCGACGCGCTCCCCGTCGATGAAGAGGTGGAAGCGCTCGAGTTCGTCGCCTGTATGTTCACTCACCGTCTGGACCTCCTCGTCCGTTGGCCCGCGGATCAGCTGATCCGCTGATCCGCTGATCTGCGGCCATCGCGATCCACGCTACGAGCGGTCAGAGCGCCGCCATATCCCCTTGCGGCACGTCCGTGTCCGATGAGTGCGCGGCTCGGGCAGAGGGCAGTGCGATGGACCCGGTGGCCAGGCCCGCCGGCCGGACGGCGTCAGTTTCGCGCGACGGGCGCGAACCCCAGACGCGGCTCGACCCGGCCGAGCGCGGCGTCGAGCGGCTTGTCGAGCACGCTCGAGAGGTACGTGTTCGCCTCGCGCAGCTCGCCGAGGCCGTATCCCGTCGCGATGCCGAGCTCCTCGAGCATGTGCACGAGGTCCTCGGTCGCGACGTTGCCGCTCGCTCCCGGCGCGAACGGGCAGCCGCCGAGCCCGCCGACGGCTGCGTCGAACGTGTCGACCCCGATGCTCGCCGCCGCGAGGGCGTTGGCGAGGCCGAGCCCGCGGGTGTCGTGCAGGTGCAGACCGGGCGAACGCCCGAGGGCGTCCTGGAATCGCGAGCAGAGATCGATCGTGCGGTTCGGCGCAGCCGTCCCGACGGTGTCGGCGATGTGCAGGCGGTCGGCCCCCGCATCCGCGAATCGCGTCGCGAGTTCGATCACGCGCGCCGGGTCGGTCGGGCCGTCGAATGGGCAGTCGAAGCTCATGGCGAGGATGACCTCGCACGGCACGCCGGCGCCGTGCGAGAGCTCGATCGCCGTTTCGGCGGCCGCGACCGCCTCGGCGACGCTCTTGTTCGCATTGGCCTGCGAATGCGACTCCGACACCGAGACGACGAACTCGAGCCGCGGCGCCCCGGCACCGAGGGCTCGGCGCGCCCCGCCGAGCCCGGCGACGAGCACGACGAACTCGACGTCGGGCCAGCGATCGAACGCCGCGACCACGTCGGCGGCGTCGGCGAGCGCGGGAACCGCCTGCGGGTTCACGAAGCTCGTCGCCTCAATGCGCGTCGAGCCGGCGCGCACGAGACGGTCGATGAATTCGAGCTTGGCCTCGGTGGGGATCGGGCGCTCGAGCTGCAGGCCGTCTCGCGGCCCGACCTCTCGAATCGTCACGGCGGTGGGAAAGCGATCGCCGAGCCTGGTCGCCGGGACTCCCGGACTGCGCGGGCCGACGGCCGCGCGCTTGTCGTCGACGTCGGGTCGTACCTCGTCGGCCATCAGATGATCCCTTCCGTCGAAAGCTCGTCGAGCGTGTCTGCGTCGATCCCCGCGAGCTCGCCGAGCACCGCCGCGTTGTCATAGCCGGGGGTCGCGCGCCCCGCCCAACGCACCGAACCTGGTGCGCCGGCGATTTTCGGCACGATGCCCGGCCCCTTGATCGCGCGGCCGACCCGTTCGTCGTAGTGGTCGACGAACATGCCTCGCGCCTGCAACTGCGGGTTCTGCATGGTCTCCTCGATCGTATTGACCGGCCCGACGACGACGCCGGCGGCATCAAGCACCTCGATGATCTCGTCGGCGCTTCGGGCCGCCGCCCACGGGCCCAGGATCTCGTCGAGATCGTCCTGGTGCCGGCCACGCGCGACGTGCGTGTCGTAGCGCGGGTCGGTTGCGAGCTCTGGGCGCTCGATCGCCGCGCAGAGCCTGGTGAACACCGTGTCCTGATTGGCCGCGATGATCACGAGCCGCTCGTCCTTCGTGCGGTAGACGTTCGACGGCGCGATGCCGTCGAGTCGCGTTCCGGCCGGCTGGCGCACGATGCCGGCCGCGTCGAAGTCCGGGATGCACGATTCGAGCACCGCAACGCACGACTCGGCGAGCGACACGTCGACGACGTCTCCGACGCCCGTGTCCTTCGCGCGCAGCAGCGCGGCGAGGACGCCCTGCACGGCGAACATGCCGGCGAGCGAGTCGCCGAGCGACAGCGCGATGCGGGGCGGGATCTCGCCAGGGGTGCCGTTGATATAGCGAAAGCCGCTGATGCCTTCGGCGACCGAGGCGTAGCCGGGCTTGTGCGCGTCAGGGCCGCTCTGGCCGTAGCCCGACACGCGCGCGAGCACGAGCTTCGGGTTGCGCTCGCGCAGTTCGTCCGGCCCGATCCCCCACTTCTCGAGCGTGCCAGGGCGGAAATTCTCGACGACGACGTCGCTGCGCTCGACGAGGTCGAGGAAGAGGTCGCGCCCACGCGGGGTCTGCAGGTCGAGCGTGATGCAGCGCTTGTTTCGGGCATGCACCGTCCAGAACACGCGGTGCCCGTCGACCTCGCCCTGCCCCCAGGTGCGCAGCGGATCGGGGCGACGCGGCGACTCGATCTTGATGACGTCGGCGCCCAGGTCGGCGAGCAGGCGCCCCGCGAATGGGCCGGCGATGATCGTCCCGAGCTCGAGCACCCGGTACCCGGTGAGGGGACCATTCGCCTCGCGCGTTTCCTCGATCTCAGTCATTGAGCATCCTTTCTGCGGGCGGCTGATGGCGCCCGGACGGGGTCCGGTCTTCTCGATCGTCGACGGATCCGCGGTGATGCGCAACGAGCGCCACCTCAGCGTATTGAGCGCGCAGGCGCGGCGACTATCCGCGTTCGGCAGTGCGATGACCGCTCGATGCACATCTCGCGCGGTTCGGTAGGGATCCGCGGCAATCTGTGGTGTGATGCTGGCAGGCGCGGGCCGAATCTCCCGCGAGTGCCCCTCGACGCCGAGTCGCACCGCGGGCGTTCACCCCGCCGCATGTCCAGGACGACCTGGGAGGACACATGGGCATCGAAGGAACCCTCGACCGATTCCGCGTGACCCACACGCGGTCGGTCGACGAAGCGCGACAGGCCGTCGCCGACGTCTATCTCGCCAATTTCCCGCACGTGGCGGGAACGAGGCTCAACATGCGACTCAACGCGTGGGGCGATCACGATTTCACCCTCGGCTGGCTCACCTACGGGGCCGGCACACGGCTCGAGATGCCCGAGGCGTCTGGCCACTACCACGTCAATCTCACGACGAGAGGGACCACGCACGGCCTGCGCGGCGACGGCGCCGAGGGCGCGACGAGCGCCAGGCGCGGCGGCCTGGCGCTCATGCCGAACCGCACAACCGTCGTCGACTGGGCCCCGGGCGCCGAGCAGCTCATCATCCGATTCTCACGGTCGAAGCTCGAACGATTCGCCAGCGATCTGACGGGGGTACACGTGGATGCGCCGATTGAGTTCTCGTTCGAGTTCGGCACCGATCGCGGTCGCGCGGACAGCGCGCTCGCATCGGCCGAGTTCTTGGCCCACGAGTTGGATCGGGCCGACGGCATCGCGGACAACCCGATCCTCGTGGAGCAGCTCGAGTCGTTCGTGATGAGCAACGTGCTGTACTCGATCCCGAACAGCCTCAGCGAGCGCCTGCACGAGCCGGCCAAGCCCGCCGGCCGCGGCCGGCTCGACGCGGTCATCGAGTACATGCACGACCACGCCGAGCTGCCGCTCGCCCCTGCCGATCTCGCGCGCATCGGCCACATGAGCATCCGGAGTCTGCACGCCACGTTCCAGCGCGAGTTCGGTACGTCGCCGATCGCATACCTGCGTCGCATCCGACTCGATCGAGTCCGCGACGAGTTCATGAGCGGCCATCCGAGCGAGGTGCGCGTCGCCGAGGTCGCCTACCGGTGGGGGTTCTCGCACCCCAGCCGGTTCGCGAGCATGTATCGCGAGGCGTTCGGCGAGCTGCCGAGCGAAACACTGCAGGCGCATCGCGGGGATCTGTAGAGCCGGCCACGCGCATCCGGCGCACCACGCGCATCCGGATCATTCGGATCATCCGGCCTACGCCGGCACCGGCGCGCCCACCTCGGTGCGCAGCCCGTGTTTCACGAGCAACGGCATGACCTCGTCGCCGAACTCGCGAGTCTCGCGCTCGTAGTCGAGGAACCCGAAGACGGCGCCGCTGAGGCCCGCATCCTTCAGTTCCGCGAACTGCTCGGCAACCTGCTCGGGCGTGCCGACGAGATTCGGGCCGCCCCATCCCCCGATGAATCGGTCCTGGAACTTCTCGATCTGCGATCCGAACGAGCCGCTCTGCACGCCGAGCACGCTCATGACGTTCTGCGCGCCCTCGCGGTCGCCCATGTCGAGAATCTCCTGCTGCGCCCGCTTGGCCTCGGCCTCGGTCTCGCGGCAGATGACGAGCACGTACGTCCACACGTCGATGTCGCGCTCGTACTTCGCGTTGGCCAGGTCCGTGATGTTCTTCACGTACTCAGGCGTCTCTTCGATGGGGCTCGCGATGAGGTTGATGTCGACGTTCTTCGCCGAGAACTCGACGCCCCTCGGCGAGGCGCCGGCGCAGAGCAGGGCGGGCCTCGGCGCCTGGACCGGGCTCGGGTACGCGTGCGCGCCCTTCGACGTGAAGAACTCGCCGTCGAAATCGAAGTCGTCCTGACCCGACCACAGTTCCTTCGCGAAGTCGAGCCACTCGTCGCCGAAGTCGTAGCGCTTGTCGTGATCGCGCTGCTTCTGCCCGAACAGCTCCATCTCGGGCGTGAACCAGCCCATGATGAGGTTGAGTCCGAACCGCCCGCCCGAGATGTGGTCGACGGTTGCCGCCATCTTCGCGGCGACGATGGGATGCACGGTCGGCAAGTGGCTCGTCGCGAAGACGCCGATGCGCTCGGTCGCCTGCGCAATGCCCGCAGCCCACGTGTAGGTCTCGAAGCAGACGCCGTTGAAGTTGGTGCGTCCGCCGAATCCTGTCCAGCGGCCGACGGGGACGATCGCGTCGAGACCGGCGGCCTCGGCTTCGCGAGCGATCGCGACCTGCTGATCCCACGTGATGCGGAAGTCGGTCGGCGCATCGCTCATGATCATGCCGCCGCTGACGTTGGGGGCGAACAGGCCGAGCTTGAATGGTTGTGCCGGGTCGAACGCCGGATTCGTCGAGGTCGGTTTCGTCGCGCCGAGAAGTCCGTCGGCGCGGTGAGCTTGCAGTGTCATGCGTTCCTCCTTGAAAGCGATGAGACCGGCATCTATGCCGTCGTCTTCACGCTAGGAACGTCGCGAGACGGCGCCTATCCGGGCCGCGCGAGCCAGTGTCCGCAGAGCGCCGCAACACGCGAAGGCACCGGATGCGGCGGACGCGCCGGATGCGCCGGATGCGCCGGATGCGCCGGATGCGCCGGACGCGCCGGACGCGACACTCGCGATCGTGTCACCGGGGTAGCAACGACGACGGCAGGCGCCCGAACCTCTGGCGGAACTGTTCCGCGAAGCGACCCATGTGCGAGTACCCCCACCGATACGCGATGTCCTGCACGCGCGCACCGAGCGGAGCGGCGAGCAGATCGTCGTGCACCCGCTCGAGTCGACGGGCGCGGATGTATTGCATGGGAGACATCCCGAGCTCTTCACCGAACCCCTTCTGCAAGGCGCGAACGCTCATGAATGACGCGCGGGCGACGTCGGCCACGGTGATCGGCTCGCTCAGGCGCTCCTCGATGAAGTCGACGGCGGCGACGACCTGCGCGCGGCGGATGGCGGGCGGCGTCGCGGCGATGTCGTCCGAGTACTCGTGCGACATGACCGTGAGCATGTTGGTGATCACGACGTCTTCGAGCTGCGACCGGATCAGCGGATACGTGGCCGTGCCTCCCGGCTTCGACAGCTCTTCGCGAAGGTGCGAGACGGCGTTCATCATGCTCGACGCGGCCGGGGAATCGAGCGAGAAACCGAGGTCGAAGCGCACGCTGCGGTCGACGGGACGCCCCGTGAACGCCTCGACCTGGCGCTCGAGGCTCCTGCGCGGAACCTTGATGGCGTACTGGATCGCATCCGCGCTCCAACGCACCGTGAACGGGTGATCCGGGGTGAAGATCACGCCGCCGTGTCCACCCTCCGTCGTCGACGACTGTGCCCCCTGCGCGACCGTGGTGCTGCCGTGCAGCGTGAGGTTGACGTGGTAGCAGCTCTCCATGGGCGGGACGAGCAGCTCCGAGTCGGCGCCGTATCGAAGGTGGCCGACGGTGAACCGATCCGACTCGACGTACCGGATGCGGAAGTCGAGCGGGTGTGATTCGTGCGCGCGCAGCGCGTGCGGGATATAGATATCGGTCACGTGCGCTCGCGCCTGACCGTAGTCATCGGTCTTGAGGAGCAGTTCGGTCCGAGACACCTCGTCATGCATGGACGGCCCACTTTCTCGGAAGACGTCTGACTACCTTCGGTCATCTCCCCGGGAACGGCAACGATCTTCCAGGCGAATACACGGCGGCGGCGGCGGACTGCGCGCATGTCGGATGCTGCGGTGCGCTGCGCGGATACCGGGCCTTCGTGCGCGAAACGGATTGCCCCGGGCGTCCTGGTCGTGGGACGGTCGAGGGCGAGGAGGCGATATGACGACCTCGGAGACAGGGCGCACGACGGCACGGCGCTCGCTGGAGCAAGCACAAGACTCGTTCGCCTACGAGGGCGCGCGGTCGTGGGTCCTCAGTCGGCGCACGCGGATCGGCGACCAGCTCGACGTGCACGAGTTGGCTCGGCACCTCGACGTGGATTCGTCGCACGTCGAGCGTGCCCTGACCAGGCTCAGCCACGAGCAGTTCGTCGACCGCGAGGATTTCGGTTTCTCGCTCCGCCCCGTCAGCATCGACCGCGCGATGGGGATGTTCAACGCGCGCGCGGCCATTCAGATCGGCGTCGTCGAGGCGCACCTGCACCAGTTGTCAGACGCGCTTCTCGATCGCCTGCGCGGCCACGCGGTCGAACTCGCGACGATCGTGCGGCAGCCGCTTCCCGGCTTCGAACGATTCCTGGCGGTGAGCCACGCCTACAACGCCGAGCTCATCTCACTCGCCGACTCGACCGACCTGGTGCGCGCGTACGAGCGCATGGCGATCACCGAGCTCTGGCGACACGGTCTCGTCGACACCGACTGGTGGGACATCTTCGACATCGAGCATCATCAGGTGCTCACCGAGCACCTTCGGCGTCAAGACGGCGCGGCTGCGAAGGCCCAGATCCTGCGGCATCGGGAACAGGTGAAGACGATCGTGGCGACCATCTTCGAGTCGCGCGGCGGCGTGCTCTAGATCGCCGGCTCAGGCCTGCTCGCGCTCGCCGGCGCGGGCGCGCTCTCACTCGCCGGCTCAGGCGTGACGGCCGGCAGATGGCTCGGGCGTTCACGCTCGTAGCGCTCGATGCCCTCGGTGTATTGCTCGGTGATCGCGATGTCGTCGAGCCCGTTCAGCAGGCGCCACTTCGTGTATGCGTCGATCTCGAATGGCATGGTGCCCAGCGGCGACGAGATGGTCTGGGATGGGAGGTCGACGGTGATCGCGGCGGCCGGGTCGTCGGCGAGCAGTCGCCACAGGCGGGCGACGTCGTCGTGCGCGACCGTCGCCGCGAGCAGTCCCGTCTTGCCGCAGTTGCCCGCGAAGATGTCAGCGAATCTGGGCGACACGACCACCCGGTATCCGGAGTCGAGCAGTGCCCACACCGCGTGCTCGCGCGATGAACCCGTCCCGAAGTCCGGGCCCGCGACGAGCACCGAGGCTGAAGCGAACTCGACGCGATTCAGCACGAAGTCCGGGTCGTCACGCCAGTGCGCGAAGAGCGCATCGTCGAAACCTTCGCGGGTTACGCGCTTGAGGAAGACCGACGGACAGATCTGGTCCGTGTCGACGTTTGCGCGCTCGAGCGGGGCGCCGGTGCCCGTGTGCGTGGTGAATGCGCGCATCAGCGGTTGGCCTCCTTCGTGGTGCTGCGATCGGCCGGGCGGTCGTCATCATCGGCGGCCGGATGCGCGGGGAGGTTTGCGGGGAGATCGGCCGGGAGGTCGGCTGGGCTCGCGATCGTTCCGAGCACGGCCGTCGCGGCCGCGACGGCGGGCGAGGCGAGGTGCGTGCGAGCGCCTCTGCCCTGGCGTCCCTCGAAATTTCGGTTCGAGGTCGACAGGCATCGGTCGCCGGCCGGCACCTGGTCCGGATTCATGCCAAGGCACATGGAGCATCCGGCGAATCGCCACTCGGCCCCCGCGTCGAGGAAGACGCGATCGAGACCCTCGGCCTCGGCGTCTCGCCGCACCTGCATCGATCCGGGCACCACGAGCATCCTGACACCGTCGGCGACGCGTCGCCCGCGCAGGATCGAGGCGGCCGCGCGAAGGTCTTCGAGGCGGCCGTTCGTGCACGAGCCGAGAAAGACATGGTCGACCGCGATGTCGCGCATGCGCGTGCCGGGCTCGAGCCCCAGGTAGGTGAGCGCGCCGGTCGCCGAGCGTCTGCCGCGTTCGTCGTCGGCCTCGTCGGGGTGCGGGACGGCACCCGTGATAGGAACGCCCTGGCTCGGGTTGGTTCCCCAGGTCACGAACGGCTCGATTTCGTCGGCGGGCAGGTCGACGACGCGATCGAACACGGCGTCGTCATCGCTTCGCAGTTCGTTCCAGGCGACGACGGCCGCGTCCCACGCCTCGCCGTGCGGTGCGTGGGGCCGGCCCCTGAGATAGGCGATCGTCGTCTCGTCCGGCGCGATGAGGCCGGCCCTCGCGCCCGCCTCGATAGACATGTTGCACATGGTCATGCGCGCCTCCATCGACATGGCTCGCACGGCGCTTCCTCGGTATTCGATGACGTGCCCCTGCCCGCCGCCGGTACCGATCTCGGCGATGAGCGCGAGGATCACGTCCTTCGACGTCACGCCCGCCCGGAGCTCGCCGTCGATGTTCACCGCCATCGATTTGAACGGGCGCATCGGGAGCGTCTGCGTCGCGAGCACGTGCTCGGCCTCGCTCGTGCCGATGCCGAAGGCGAGGGCGCCGAACGCCCCGTGCGTCGAGGTGTGCGAGTCGCCGCACACGATCGTCATACCCGGATGCGTCAGGCCCATCTGCGGTCCGATCACGTGCACGATGCCCTGCGGTTCGGTGCCCATGCGGAACAGTTCGAGGCCGAACTCGTCGCAGTTTCGTCGCAGGGTGTCGACCTGCAGGCGCGACACCGGGTCTTCGATGATGCGATCGACGTTCACGGTCGGCACGTTGTGGTCTTCTGTCGCGATCGTCAGGTCTGGGCGCCTCACACGGCGACCCGCCGCGCGGAGCCCGTCGAAGGCCTGCGCACTCGTGACCTCGTTGACGAGGTGCAGGTCGACGTAGACGAGATCCGGTGCCTCGTCGGCGGTTCGGATGTTGTGGGCCAGTCGGATCTTTTCGGCCATGGTCATCGGCCCGGCACTCCGTGCGGGCGAAAGCGGTGACGACATCGCACCTCCTTGAGCGGTTGATGCCGAGCCTAGGAACGCGTCGCGCCCAGGCGGCAGCCGCTCGCGGCCTGAACGTATCCGGTTCCCGCAGATCGCGAGGCCGGCCTGTGCCGGCCTGCGTCGGCCTGCACCGGACCGGGTCGTCGGTTCGGGCGGGCGGGCCGGGGCCGGGCCAGGGCGGGGCCGGGCCTGGTCGATCAGGGCAGGTCAGGTCAGGTCAGGTCGGGTCAGCTCAGGACGAACTGCTCGACCGTGTCCCATGCGAGCTTGATGATGAGGACACCAAGCACAACGAGGAAGACGACCCGCACGAAGGCGTTCCCCTTCCGAGTCGCCATGCGCGCGCCGACGAAACCGCCGAGCATGTTCGCGGCCGCCATGGCGATGCCGAGCACGAGCAGCAGCTCGCCGTGGATGCCGTAGACGATGATCGCGGCCAGATTGGTCGTCAGGTTGGCGACCTTCGCGTTGACGCTCGCCTGGAGGAATCCGAACCCGAGCATCCCGACGATCAGGATCACGAAGAACGAGCCCGTGCCCGGGCCGAGCACACCGTCGTAGAAGCCGACGAGCAGGCCGATGAGCGCGGCGCGCCACGCGACCGCTGGGCCGCCCGCGTGTTTCGGCTCGTGCTCGAGGCCCATCTTCGGCTTGGCGAGCGTGTAGATCGCGACCGCGACGACGGCGACGAGCACCACGGGCGTGAGCACGTCGCGAGGCAGGTAGCGTGAGAGCGCCGCGCCGCCCGACGATCCAGCGAACGCGCCCGCAACGAGCGGGCCGAGCAGCACGAACTGCACCCTGACCTTGCGCAGGTAGACGAAGCTCGCCGTGAGCGTGCCGGCGAAC
>JBQDJW010000003.1:0-19251 GCA_052086425.1 Pseudoclavibacter sp.
CCGGCCTCACCATCGGCTTCCCCGGCGCCAGACGCGACCGCGGACGCGAACGAGGCCGGCGCATCCGGCCCGCTCGTGCTCGTCGCGCTGAGCGGAGGGCCGGACTCGCTCGCCCTCGCC
Organism: Pseudoclavibacter sp.; assembly: GCA_052086425.1. Lineage (GTDB taxonomy): Bacteria > Actinomycetota > Actinomycetes > Actinomycetales > Microbacteriaceae > Pseudoclavibacter. Next base: position 121 of record JBQDJW010000003.1, read on the forward strand.
GCCGGAACGGCATTCGAGGCGCCGCGCGCGAACGTGCGCGCCGGCGCCGTCGTGATCGACCACGGGCTGCAAGACGGGTCGGATCAGATCGCGGAACGCGCCGCGAACCAGGCGCGCGAGCTCGGCCTCGACCCGGTCATGGTCGTGCGCGTGACGGTTGAAGCCGATGGCGACGGGCCGGAGGCCGCGGCGCGGGTCGCGCGCTACGAGGGGATCGAGGCCACCAGGCAACAGCTCGGCGCCGACGCCGTGCTGCTCGGGCACACGCTCGACGACCAGGCCGAGACGGTGCTGCTCGGCCTCGCCCGCGGTTCGGGCGGCAAGAGCCTGCACGGCATGGCGTCCGAGTCGGGCGCGCTGCTGCGTCCGCTGCTCGGCATCCGCCGCGCCGACACACTGCAGGCGTGCGCCGACCAGGGCATCGAGCCGTGGCACGATCCGCACAACGACGACCTCAAATACACGCGCACGCGCGTGCGTCAGAACGTGCTGCCGATGCTCGAGCGCGAGCTCGGCCCCGGCATCTCCGAGGCCCTCGCCCGCACGGCGACGACCCTGCGCGAAGACTCAGAGACGCTCGACGATCTCGCGCAGGAGTGGGCCCGCGAGGTCGTCTCGACCGACGCAGACGGGCGCATCGCCCTCGACGTCGGCGGCATCGTCACGCAGCCGCCGGCGCTGCGCCAGCGCATCTGCCGCATCGTCGCCGAGCAGGGCTTCGGGGTGTCGCTCTCGCGGCGCCACACGATGGCCGTCACGGCGCTCGCGACCGAGTACCGGGGCCAGGGCGCGATCGATCTGCCCGGCATCCGCGTCGAGCGCGAGCGCGACCACATCCTGTTCGGCGCGACCGAGGCGGCGGGCGGCGACGACGACGACGTGCAGGATGCGCCGGTCGAGTAATCGCGACGGGGCGGCCCGCAACGACTCGAGACTCGAACGTCGCCCTCCACGACTGCCCCCGCCCCACGCCTGACCCACGACGCCTGACCCACGACGACAGGAGCAGCTGTGCAGACCGACGACATCCGCGACGACGTGCGCGAGGTGCTCTACACCGAACGCCAGCTGCAGGATCGGCTCGCCGAGATCGCGCGCGAGATCGAGGCCGACTACGACGGTGACGTGCCGCTGCTCGTCGGTGTGCTCAAGGGCGCCGTCATGGTCGTGAGCGACCTCGCGCGCGAGCTGCGCATCGCGGTGAACATGGACTGGATGGCCGTCTCGTCGTACGGCTCCGGCACGACCTCGTCCGGCGTCGTGCGCATCCTGAAAGACCTCGACACCGACATCACCGGCCGCCGCGTGCTCATCGTCGAGGACATCATCGACTCGGGCCTGACGCTGTCGTGGCTCAAGGCCAACCTCGAGTCGCGCGGGCCGAAGTCGGTCGACATCTGCACGCTGTTCCGCAAGCCCGCGCGGTTGAAGGCGGACATCGAGCTCGAGTACGTCGGCTTCGACGTGCCGGACGAGTTCGTCGTCGGCTACGGCCTCGACTACGACGAGCGGTACCGCAACCTGCGCGACCTCGTCGTGCTGCAGCCGCACGTGTACTCGCCCGCGGGGGAGTAGCGCGGGTCCGGCGGGGCGGCGCTCAGCTCCCGGCGGGCCAGGCGAACTCGACCTTCCGCGCATCCGGATCGGCGATCGCGAGCCGCACCTCGATCGGCTCGCCGAGCGGCGGAGTGCCGGTGCAGTCGGCGAGCACGGGCGGATCGACGACGAACACCTCGGCCGCGCGGCCCTCCGGTGAACGCAGCACGGCGGCGCTGAAGGTCTCGCCAACCCGGTCCTGCAGTGCGACGGCCTCGGCGGCCGCGATGCACGCGTTCGTGACCGAGCCGGCGACCCGCGAACTGTCGCCCATGCGCCCCGGTACGTCGTCGAGCGCCTCGATGAGCGCCGCATCCGGTTCATCGCCGGCCGCGATCGCGAGGCATAGCTCGCTCGCGAAGCGGTCGGCGAGCCGCCGCAGCGGCGCGGTCGCGTGCGCGTACTCGGCCGCGACACCCGCGTGGTATCGCTGCTCGGGCGCGGGGTTCGGCTCGTCAGCGCCCCGGTGGAATGCGAGGTAGCCCGAGCCGCGCAGCAACTTCGTCGCGGCCGACATGAGGACGAGCGTCCGCACATCGCGGGGCAGCGACGCGAGCAGGGCGCCTGGCGACTGCTCGGCCGGCCAGTCGATGCCGAGGGCCGCGGCGGCTTGACGGAACGCCGTCAGCGTCTCGTCGTCGGGTGCCGGCAGCGTGCGCAGCAGCCCGGCACCGCCCTCGATCATGAGTTGCGCCGCGCACTGGCCCGTGATGAGCGAGCACTCCGCGTTCCACTCGTCGGCCGCCGTTCGCGGCTCGAGCCGCAGCAGCCACGAGCCGTCGTCGGTCTTCGCGAGATCCTGCGACGGCAGCTGCAGCTCGATCGCGCCGCGCTCGACCGACGTGCGAGAGCGTGCCTCGCCGAACGCACGCAGCCCAGTGAGCGCCTCGGGCAGTTCGCCGCCCGCGTCGATCATCCCCTGCACCGTCGCGTAGTCGAGTTGGGCGCGATTCCGGATGCGCGCCCGCGCGACCCCGAAGTCCGTCACCCGGCCGTTCGCATCCGTGTCGATGGTCCACAGCACGCACGGGCGCTCGGCGTCGGCGAGCAGGCTCGCGCGGTCCTCGGACAGGGAACGCGGGTGCAGCGGCACGTTGCCGTCCGGCAGGTAGACCGTCTGGCCGCGTCTCATCGCCTCGTCGTGGAGCTTCGAGCCGGGGCGCACGAAGGCGCCGACGTCGGCGATCGCGTAGTGCAGGCGGAATCCGGCGTCGGTCGCGACGACGTGCAGGGCCTGGTCGAGATCGCGCGCGCCCGGCGGGTCGATCGTGACGAAGGGGATGCCGGTCGCGTCGACGCGGTCGTCGGCGAACCGGTCGGTCGCCGCGTCGGCCTCTGCCTCGACGTCGTCGGGAAACGCCGTCGGGAGCTCGAACTCGGCCCTGACCTCATCGAATGTCAGCGCTGACGCGCGGATTCCTCGCATTCGGCAAGCGTATCGGGGGTCGGTTGCGCGGACGCATGACCCTGAGCCTGTCGAAGGACCGGCACACCTCCGAACCTCGTGACTCCAAGTCCCTGAGTCCCCGAGTCCCGCTCCGAAGAGAATTATGAGTTTGACTGCCTATATGGCGCTATAGACGGTCAAACTCATAAATCAATGGCGCATCCCAGTTCTTCGATGAGCTCAGGGAGCCGAGCGCCGCGAGCTCAGGTGCCGGCGCTACGAGCTCAGGGTCGGCGTCGGCGTCGGCGTCGGCGCCGCGCTTACGCCGCCGCCGCGCCGTCGACCGCGAGCAGCGCGTCGACGACAAGGCGCACCATCTCGTCTGCCATGCCGCGCGTCTGCCCGCTCGGCACCTCGCGAAGGGGGCCTTGCGAGGCCAGCGCGGCGAAGCCGTGCACCGACGACCAACACATCGTCACGGCCCCGGGCGCTCGTTCAGGGGCGAGCGCGCCCGCGGCGACGAGCTCGCCGATCACGCGGTTCAGCACCTCGTACGGCGACTCGGGCCGGTCGCCGCGCTCGATGGGCGTCGCGAGCACCATGCGGTCGAGCCCGGTCATCGCGACGGCGAACATGCCCGGCTCGTCGAGCGCGTAGTCGATGTAGGCGACCCCGAGCGTCCGCAACGTCTCGATGGTCCGCTCGAGTGGAGCATCCGCGTGAATCGCCTCGCTGCGCGCCGCGATTAGCCCCGCCATCTCGGTGAGGGCCACGCGCGCGACCTCGGTGACGAGCGCCTCCCGGTCGGCGAAGTGGCGGTACGCCGCGCGCGGCGTCACGCCGACGCGCCTCGTGACCTCGCGCAGCACGAGCGCTTGCGGCCCGCCGTCGCGAGCCAGATCGACGCCGCACGCGACGAGCGCCTCGCGGAGGTTGCCGTGGTGGTAGGCGCGGTCGGGCGCCGACGCGCCGGAATCCCTTGCCTCGGTCATGCGGCGAGCCTAGTCTGGATCGCGTCGCGGAGTATACGGCGTGGACATCGTGCCGGGCGTCCCTGCGGCGATCGAGGGCGATCGCGGACCGCGTGCCCGACGACGATGAGAGGAACGACCGTGACCAATCTAATGCCATATCTGAACTTCCCTGGCACGACCCGCGAGGCGATGACCTTCTACCAGGCGGCGCTCGGAGGCGAGCTCGGCTTCTCGACCTACGGCGAATTTCAGGCCGTCGAGGCGGGCCACCCCGCCTACGACAAGATCATGCACTCGCAGATCGTCAGTGACGACGTGCGGTTGATGGCCTCGGACGTCGTCGAGGGCTTCACCCCGCCGACCATGTTCGGCAACAACATTTCGGTCTCACTCGTCGGGCCAGAGGACGAGAAGCTCACCGAGATGTTCGCCAAGCTCTCGGAGGGCGGCGAGGTCGGCATGCCCCTCGAGGTGCAGGTGTGGGGCGACAAGTACGGCGCGTTCACTGACAAGTTCGGCGTTCCGTGGATGATCAACATCGAAGTGGAGAGCGCCGGAGCCTGATCGAGACGGGTCGACGGGGGCTCGCCGCGCCGTGAGCGAACAGCCAGCCTCCGCCGAACCCGGCTCGGGTACGCTCGGTCGCAGTCCACGCGGGCCCGTCGCGCCGCGAGGCCGCAGCCCGCGCATCCGGCGCGAGGCGTACCTGGAAGGCTCGAGCCCGCCCGTTCATGAAGACCATCGTCAAGCTGCTCAAGAACCCCCTCGTCATCGTCGCGCTCGCGGTGATCATCATCGGCATCGGCTTCGCCCTCTTCAACGGCCAGGGCACCTCTCGCGTCACGACGCAGGAGGGCCTCGAACTCATCGAGGGCGGCCAGGCCGAAACCGTCAAAATCGTCGACGGTGAGAACCGCGTCGACGTCGAGCTGACCGAAGCCGATGCTGAATACGGCGACCGCGTGCAGTTCTACTTCGTCGAAGCCCGCGCGGATGCCGTGGTCGCCGCCGTCAACGACGCCGCCCCAGAGGGCGGGTACGACGACGAGGTGCCCCAGCCGAGTTGGTTCTCGAGCGCCCTGTCGATTCTGCTGCCGCTCATGCTCATCGGCTTCTTCGTCTGGATCATGTTCTCGGGCATGCTCGGCGGTGGCGGCGGCCGGGTCATGCAGTTCGGCAAATCGAAGGCCAAGATGGTCTCGAAGGAAGACTCCACGGTGACGTTCGGCGATGTCGCCGGCGCCGACGAGGCTCTCGAAGAGCTCGAGGAGATCAAGGAGTTCCTCAAGGAACCGCAGAAGTTCCTCGCCGTTGGCGCGAAGATCCCGAAGGGCGTGCTGCTCTACGGACCTCCAGGAACCGGAAAGACCCTGCTCGCGAAGGCCGTTGCCGGCGAGGCGGGTGCCCCGTTCTACTCGATCTCGGGTTCAGACTTCGTCGAGATGTTCGTCGGCGTCGGCGCCAGCCGCGTGCGCGACCTCTTCGAGCAGGCGAAGACGAACGCGCCCGCCATCATCTTCATCGACGAGATCGACGCGGTCGGTCGCCACCGCGGCGTCGGCGTCGGCGGCGGCAACGACGAGCGCGAGCAGACGCTCAATCAGTTGCTCGTCGAGATGGACGGCTTCGACTCGACTACCAACGTCATCCTCATCGCGGCGACCAACCGGCCAGACGTGCTCGACCCTGCACTGCTGCGCCCGGGCCGCTTCGACCGCCAGATCGGCGTCGACGCCCCCGATCTCATCGGCCGCAAGCGCATCCTCGAGGTGCACGCGCAGGGCAAGCCGCTCGCCGAAGAAGTCGACCTCAGCGTCATCGCACGCAAGACCCCGGGGTTCACGGGTGCAGACCTCGCGAACGTGCTCAACGAGGCCGCCCTGCTCACGGCACGGTCGGATGCGCAGATCATCGACAATCGCGCTCTCGACGAGGCCGTCGATCGCGTCATTGCGGGCCCACAGCGCCGCAGCCGCGTCATGAACGATCAGGAGAAGCTGATCACGGCGTACCACGAGGGCGGCCACGCGCTCGCGGCCGCCGCGATGCGCAACACCGACCCGGTCACGAAGATCACGATCCTGCCGCGCGGCAAGGCCCTCGGCTACACGATGGTGATGCCGCTCGAAGACAAGTACTCGGTCACGCGCAACGAGCTGCTCGACCAGCTCGCCTACGCGATGGGCGGCCGCGTCGCCGAAGAGATCGTCTTCCACGACCCGACCACCGGCGCCTCGAACGACATCGAGAAGGCCACGAAGACGGCCCGCAAGATGGTGACCGAGTACGGCATGTCGACGACGATCGGCTCGGTCAAGCTCGGCGACTCGTCGAGCGAGCAGGTCTACGGTCGCGAGGGCGGAGCATCCCGAAACTACTCCGAGACGATCGCCGAGTCGATCGACCGCGAGGTGCGGGAGCTCATCGACAACGCCCACAGCGAGGCGTGGCGGGTGCTCAACGACAACCGCGACATCCTCGACCAGCTCGCGAGCGAACTGCTCGACAAAGAGACGGTCGACCACATCCGCCTCGAGCAGATCTTCGCGCCCGTGCGCAAGCTGCCGGAGCGCCCGCAGTGGCTCTCGAGCCCAGAGCGCCCGGTCAGCTCGCGCCCGCCCGTTTCACTGCAGCCGAGCCACCCGGTCGACGAGATCGGCGCCGGTCGCGGAACTGGATCGGGCGATGGCGGCTACCCGGGGTACTCGGGCTACCGCACGCCGGATTCGGGCGAGGCGCCGAAGGGCGAGTAGCGCCGGGGTTTCCGGATGCGGATCGACGGGTCCGCGTGCGCGGCGCGGTAGGCTCGCGGGCATGAGTGCCAGAGCCCCGCGTCTCGATCGCGAGCGCATGGCTCGCGCGGTTGCCGAGTTCCTCGCGGCGACTGGCGACGATCCGTCCAGAGGCCCGCTCCGGCGCACGCCCGAGCGCGTCACCGAGGCAGCGCTCGAGCTGCTCGGCGGAATCGGCGTCGATCCGGTCCCGATGCTGCAGGCCGGGCGCATCCCGCTCGACGACCCCGCGAGCGAGGCGGCGGGCGCGACCGACCAGCCGGTGCTGATCAGGGGCGCCGCGTTCCGTTCGACGTGCGAGCACCACCTGCTGCCGTTCACGGGAACGGTGCACCTCGCCTACGTCCCGTCCGATGCGATCATCGGCCTCGGCCGGCTCTACGACCTAGTCGAGGTCGTCTCGACGCGCCTCACGCTGCAGGAGCGCATCGGCGACGACGTCGTCGACTCGCTCATGGCGGGCCTCGACGCCCGCGGCGCGCTCGCCGTCATCACGGCGACGCACGGATGCGTGGGGTTGCGCGGCTCGCGCCAGGAGCGCGGCGAGACCATCACGGTGTCGGCCCGCGGCACGCTGGCAGCGCCGTCGGGGCGCGCCGAGATCATGGCCCTGCTCGGAGACCCGGCGGCATAGGCGCTGTCCTGGGGCTGCGCGGGGCCGGGTCCCCGGCGCGGGTCGAGCGCGCGGCGGGCGCGGTCCATGGGCGATCTGGGCGCAGCCCCTGGCGGTTCGCGGTGTCCAATCGGCCGTCGTCAATCGGCAGGTGTGCACGTTTGCCCGGATTGACTCGTCAATCCGGGCAAACGTGCACACCAGCCGGCGCGGGTTTTCATCCGGCTGGTGCCCATGTTGCCCGGTTTGCACTCGCCCCGCCGGCCACCCGTCCACACCTCCCGGCGCGGGTTGCCAGGGAAGCGTGTCCGGGCGCAGTCCTGCGAGCCGCCTGAGGGCGGGCTGGGAGCAGAGGCTCTCCTGACGGACCGCAACGCGCGCGGCGCACCCGGGCGAGCGGTACCGTTGACGGCACGATGACGTCGCCCGAGAACACTCCCGCCCCCGGCCAGCCAGCGCGGCATGCCGGCGCGCCCGCGCCAGGCAGCGAGCCGGCGTCCGCCGCGCCCGCGGCGCCGCCCACCGGCACCGGCGACGCGACGGATTCGCGACGTCGCCGCCCGCTGATCATGGGCATCCTGAACATCACCCCCGACTCGTTCAGTGACGGGGGCGACGTCGAGCGCCCGACAGATGACGCGCGCACCGCGGCGTCCGTCGCGAAGGCGCAGCGGCTCGTCGCCGAGGGCGCGGCGATGGTCGACGTCGGCGGCGAGTCGACGCGTCCGGGCGCCGAGCGCGTTCCCCAGCACGACGAGGCCGGCCGCGTGCTTCCGGTCGTCGAGCGGCTCGTCGACGCCGGCGTGCCCGTGAGCGTCGACACGATGTACGCGCAGACGGCCCGCGACGCCCTGCGCATTTCCGACGGTGCGGCGATCATCAACGACGTGTCCGGCGGGCAGTCTGACGACGGGATGCTCCCGCTCCTCGCCGAGACCGGCGCCACCTTCGTGCTCAGCCACTGGCGCGGCCACTCGATCGTCATGAACAGCCGCGCCGACTACGTCGACCCGGCGACCGAGATCCTCGATGAGCTGGCATGGGCGCGCGACCGAGCCGTTGCGGCCGGGCTCGCGAACGAGCAGATCGTGCTCGACCCGGGCCTCGGGTTCGCGAAGCGCACCGGCGACAACTGGGCCGTGCTGCGGAGCCTCGATCGCTTCCGTGCGCTCGGTCATCCGCTGCTGATCGGCGCCTCGCGCAAGCGGTTCACGGGCGAGCTGCTCAGCGACGACGCCCCCATGGCCGACCGTGATCTGCCGACGGCCATCATCTCCGCGCTCTGCGCCGAGGCCGGTGTCTGGGGGCTGCGCGTGCACAACGTCGCGGCGACCGACATCGCGCTCGACGTCATCGACGCCTGGACGAACGGGGGAGAAGCATGACCGATCCCGATCCCGAAGCCGGAGCCGAGGCCACGACCGACACCGTCGCCGCGAATGCACCCGCGCGCGAACCGGGCTCCGGCCGCGACACGGGAACGGTGCACCCGGCGACCGCCGCGCACGGGGCGACCGCGACGTCGCCGGCGCCGACCGCGCCGGCTGGGCTCCCGGCGCCCGAGCTCGACGTGATCCGCATCGAGAAGATGCACGCCCGCGGCTACCACGGCGTGCTCGCGCACGAGCGGCGCGACGGCCAGGAGTTCCTCATCGACGCCGAGGTCTGGCTCGACACCAGAGCGGCTGCGGCGAGCGACGACATCGACGACACGGTGCACTACGGCCAGCTCATGCGGGCCCTGTTCGAGGTCGTATCCGGCGAGCCGGTCGATCTGCTCGAGACCCTCGCCGAGCGTCTGGCCGCCGTGACCCTGGCGTACCGGGGCGCGCAGGCGGTGCGCATCACGGTGCACAAGCCGCAGGCGCCTGTCGATCTGCGGTTCGAGGACGTGACGGTGTCGATTCTGCGATTCCGCGGGCGCGACGAGGCGGAGGCGGAACGATGAATCCAATCGCACAGGGAAGCGGCGACGGCGGTGAGCACCGGCGGCGCGTCGTGATCGCCCTCGGCGGCAACATGGGCGACCGCGTCGAGACGCTGCGGCGCGCGATGCTCGCGATCGACGACCTCGACGGCATCGAACTCGTCGCCGCGTCGAGCATGTACGAGACGCCGGCGCTGACGCTCGACGGCATCGACGAAGCGGCGCCGAGGTTCCTCAACGCCGTCGTGATCGTGGTGTCCGTCGTCGGCCCCGCCGTGCTGCTCGGCGAGCTGCAGGCGATCGAGGACCGCTTCGGCCGCCAACGCACCGAGCGGTGGGGCAGTCGCACGCTCGACCTCGACATCATCGACATCGACGGTGTGCAGATGGCGAGCGAGACGCTCGAGCTTCCGCATCCCCGCGCCTGGCAGCGAGCATTCGTGCTCGCGCCCTGGTACGAGATCGACCCGGCCGCGCACCTGACGGGCCACGGCCCGATCGAGGGGCTGCTCGGCATGGCGACCGACCGCGTCCACGTCTTTGCCGAGGCAGGTCTCGAGGGCCGCTCGCCGCACGGCGTCTCGACCGATCGCGGGCTGCCGCTCGTCGGGCCGGAGTCGATGGCCGAGGGCCGCCGGCCGATCCGGGGCGGCGAGGGGCTCGGCTTCGGTTCGGGCTTCGCGTCGCGCGTCGCAGCGGGCGAGCCCGGGTCGGAGGGGTCGTCCGGGTGGCGCGCGGGGAACACGGGCCCCACCACGACCTTCGGAGCCGACCACGAGCGCCGACTCGGCGCCGTTGACGGCGACGGCGACCGCGCTGATGCGGGCACCGACACCGCCGACACCGCCGATGCCGGCGACGCTGATGCGAGCGCGGGGCCCCATGCCGATGCCGATGCAGGCGCAGACCCCAGCGCCACCGACGTCGGCGAGAATCCTTCCGGCACGAACGCCCCAGGCGACAGCCCCGCACCCGACACCCCTGCATCCACGTGACGGCGAGGCCACGGTGACCCAGCGCACGAAGCCGCTCACGCTCATCCTGCTGGCGATCGTCGCCGCAGTGCTCACCTGGATCATCGAATCGCTCGTCGTGCAGTCGGGCCTCGCGATGCTGGTGCCCCCGGTCACCCTGCCGATCACGCTCGTAGTCGTGTCCGTCGTGCTGCTCGTGCTCGCGTGGCCCGTTCGGGCGTACACGCGGGCGATGCGAAAGCGGCGCGACCGGATGCGCGAGCGGGGCGGGCGAGGCGATGGTCCGGATGCGCCCGGTTCCGACTCGGAGGGCCGCGACGGCGGCCGCAGTGGTGCCGACGGGCGTGACGGCGACCGCGGTCGCGACCGGGACCGCGACCGCGACGGGGCGGAGCCGCCGAAGCGGGTCGATCCGCTGCTCGCGGTGCGCGTGCTGGCATTCGCGAAGGCGTCGAGCATGGCCGGGTCGGTGATCGGAGGCGCGATGCTCGCGGTCACGATCTATGTCGCGACCCGTCCAGTGGTCTCGGAGTCGCTGCTGCCGGTCGCGATCGCCGGCGCCGCCGGGGCGGTCGTGCTGCTCGTCGCTGGGCTCGTCGCCGAGTCGTGGTGCGCGCTGCCGCCGGACGACCGGAGCGCCGCCGGCTCGAACACCGGCGCGGCCCCGACTCGCCCGGTTCTGGGGGCGTAGCGCCGCTCTCGGCCCGAGTGTCGGTGGCAGCGAGTACCGTGGTCGCGACGTGCACGCCAAGCGAGGCCGCGTTAGACAAAGGGGAGTCATGGCCGCGTTCGATCATCCTGCCGCCGAGTGGCGACGAGTTTCGGCGAAGTACGTCGTGCTCGAGCTCGTCGGCGATCTCATCATGATGCTCATCTTCAGCGCCGTCGCCGTGTGGCTCGCGGTCTTCATCGAGGCGCCGGTGATCGCGTGGATCTGGCCGGTCATCCTCGCCGTCATCTCGATCATCTCGGCGCTCTTCTCGGCGCGCCGGGCTCGCGCCATCGGCTACCAGTTGCGCGACGACGACCTGCTCTTCCGCCGCGGTCTCCTGTTCTCCCGCCTCGTCGCCGTGCCATACGGCCGCATGCAGCTCGTCGACGTGCAGCGCGGGCCGATCGCGCGGATGCTCGGGCTCGCCAACCTCAAGATGGTCACGGCTGCGGCGGTGACGAACGTGCAGATCCCGGGGCTCCCGTCGGCCGAGGCCGAGCAATTGCGAGACCACCTCATTCCGGCGAGGTGCCCGGCCCGAACAGCGCAGGCCCGGTCTTCGGAGCCCCCGGGCACCCGATCCAGCCGGGCACGCGGCCGGGTCAGCCGGGCACGCGGCCGGGTCAGCCGGGCGCCGGCGCAGTCCAGTCGGGCTCCGGCCCTGGTCGACCGCAGCAAAGCGGTGCCGCGCCGATCGACGAGCGCGCGCCCGCCCCGAGCGACATCTCGAAAGAGCCGATCACGCCGGACACGCCGCCGGAAGAGGCCGCCCGCTGGCACCGGCTCCACCCACTGACTCCGCTGTTGCGCGGCGGCTGGGTGTTCATCGCCGTCGTCGGCTGGATCATCTCGCAGCAGTGGAACCGACTCGTGCAACTGTTCCTGCCGGACGAGTGGTCGTACGAAGACCCGCAGTCCGCCCTGTTCGACGACCCGATCCGCCTGCTGTGGATCATGCTCGCCACCATCGGCGTCGCCCTCCTCATCACGGCGATCACCTTCTTCGCCTGGCGCGCCCACCGCTACCGCCTCACCGACGACCTCTTCGAGGTGCGCGAGGGCATCATCACGAAGAAGCACCGACAGGCCCGCCTCGACCGAGTGCAGAGCATCGACATCAACCGTCCCGTGCTCGCTCGCATCTTCGGGGCGGCCGCGGTCATCCTCGACACGGCGAGCGCCGAGGGCAAGATCACCCTCAAGTACGTGCGCACGTCGCACGCCGAGCCGCTGCGCGAGGCAATCCTGCGGCGTGCGTCGGGTGCGAAGCGACGCGCAAAGGGGCAGGATGCGCAGCCTGGCCACCCGGGTCATCCAGCGCCCCAGCCCACCGGGAGTCCGTACGCGCAACCGCCGGGTGCGGGCGCCGGAGCCGGTGCGCTCTGGCGACCGGACGCATCCGGGCACTGGCAGGACCGCGCCGGAGCGCCGGGCCAGCCCGGTGTGCAGGGAGGCGCGGGTCAGCCGGGAGCACCCGGTCAACCGGGCGCGTTCGCCCACCCCGGCCAGCAGCCGGGAGCCGACAACCGGCTCGCCGCGCTCGTGCGCCAGCGGATCGACGAGTTCACCGATTTCGAGGCCGAGACGCGAGGAGCGGCTCCCCAGTCGGTCGTGCGGATCCCCGCGAAGCGCCTGGTCGCCGCGGCCGGGGTGAGCGTCGGGGTCGTCGCGATCATGTTCGCGCTCTTCGCCGCGATCATCATCGGCGGGATGAATCTGATCGCCCTCGTCTACCCGACCGCGCGCGAAGGCCTGTTCATCGGGCAGATCGCCTTTTTCGTGTCGGTGCTGATCCCGTTCATCGCCGTCGGCGTGAGCCTGGCCGCCGGCCGCATCTTCCCGTATCTCAACTATTCGATCGTCGGCACGACCGACGGGGTTCGAGTCAGCAAGGGCGTGCCGTCGACCACGAGCGAGACGATTCCGCCGGGCCGCGTGCACGCCATCGAGGTGCGACAGCCGATGCTGTGGCGCCCGTTCGGCTGGTGGGATGTGCGCCTCACGCGCGCCGGACAGACCCCAGACGCGAGCGAGGGCAGCAGCAACGCGATGCGCCGCGCCGTGCTCCTGCCGACCGGCACGATCGACGACGTGCGCCGAGTGCTCGCCCTCATCTCGCCCGAGCAATCGACGCCGAGGCGCGCGCAGCTCATCGAGCAGGGCATGATCGGCACGCCGGGCGACGAGTTCATCGCCGGGCCGACGCGCAGCCGATGGTTGCACCCGATCACGTTCCGACGCATGGGATACCTGATCGACCAGGACACGTTCTTCATCCGCCGCGGGCGCGTCGGCCGCAGGCTCATGATCGTTCCAGGCGAGCGCATGCAGTCGATCGCGGCCACGCAGGGGCCACTGCTGCGGACGTTCGACCTCGCGCGCGTCCAGGCCCAGACCGTCGCGGGCGTCGTCAACACGATGCTGCCGAACCTCTCGACGGGCGACGCGATCGCGCTCTTCGACCGGCTGCGCGCCATGTCCGTCACGGCGGCGAAGCACGACTCGTCGCACCGATGGCAAGACGCGTCGGCGCACTCGGCGATCGCGGCCGCCCGCATGCGGGTGCAGGATGCGCAGGGTCGCGGTCTCGCCCCGGCTCCCGTCGACCTCGCGGTCGTGCAGGCGGCGAGCGAGTTCACTGCGGGATCGTCGGCCCCGTCGGGCGGAGCCGCGGCGATGTCGGTCGCGCCCCAGCATCAGGGGCACCCCCAGTATCCGCACCAGCATCAGTCGCAGCCGCAGCCGCAGCCGCAGCCGCAGCCGCAGCCGCAGCCGCCGCGCTCGTCGAACCCGCCGCAGTCGCCCGCGGCCGCGGAGCCCCCTCCCGCGCAGCAGCCACCGGCCGCGCCCGGGAATCCGGCACCGCCACCGCAGTCGCCCCAGCCCCCGACCACAAACGACGTTCGGCAAGGACCACCCGCATGAATCGAGACGGCCGCCTCGGCATCGGTGTTATCGGCGGCGGTCGGCTCGGCCCCGTGCTCGCGGCGGGTCTCGCCGGGGCGGGGCACGCCGTTATCGGGATCGAGGCCGCGACCGACCGCGACCGCGACCGCGTCACCGCCCTCCTGCAGGGCGCGCCCGTGCTCGACCGTGCGACGGTGATCGAGCGCAGCGAGCTCGTCATCGTCGACGTCGACGAGCCGCGGACCGCGCTCGAACCGCTCATCGACGCGATCACCGCGGCGAAGTCGTGGATGCAGGGCCAGCTCGTGCTGCACACCGCCGCGCACCTCGGCACGGCGCCGCTCGGGCGGGCGCTCGACGCCGGGGTGATTCCGCTCGCAGTGCACCCCGCGATCGCCGTCACCGGCACATCGCTCGACCTCACTCGGCTCCGCGAGGCGTGGTGCGCCGTGACGGCGCCGCGCCCCGTGCTGCCGATCGCGCAGGCCCTCGTCGTCGAGCTCGGCGCCGAGCCCGTCGTGGTCGCCGAGGAAGATCGGGGAACGTACGCCGAGGCGATCGCGACGGCGACCGAGTTCACGAACTCGATCGTCAAGCAGGCCATCGAGCTGCTGACCGACATCGGGGTCGAACGCCCCGGCTTCGTACTCTCGAGCCTCGTGCGCTCCGCCGCCGACAACGCGCTCGCCGACGGCAACCCGCCGACGCTCGAGGTGCCGGAGGGGCCGGCGGCGCAGTAGTTCCCGGCGCAGACCCGGCGCAACAGTTGCCCCGGCGCGACAGTTGCCCCGGTGCGACAGTTGCCCCGGTGCGGAGCCATCTGCGCGGTTGAGGGCGGGCCGAGCCGCGGCAGGCCGCACAGCTTGGCGCGCACCTCGTCGCGTTACCGTCGAACAGTGATGTCTTCATCCGGCGGGGGCGGCGGTGACAGCGGAAGCCGCGGTATCAGCGGCCGCATCGGCGCTGGCGGCGACCGCGGCGTCGGCCGCGCAGCCGCCCGTCGCCGCGCGTCCGGCGCGCTGACCGTCTCGATCGCCGCCGTCGCGCTGCTCGTCGGCTGCGCAACGTTCACGCCGTCACCCGACCGCACCGGCTCCGCGAGCCCGTCGGCGACCGAAACCGACTCGTGGACGCTGCTCATGCACGCCGCCCCTGGTCTGGACGAGGTGCCGGATTCGTTCGAACAGCCGGGAGCATCCGGCACCACCGCGCCGGGAACGCAGCCGCCCACGACCCCGCCAACGGGCAGCGCGGCACCAGACCAACCCGCCAAAGCCCCGCCGGTCACGATCGAGGTCGACGCGCAGACCCCGCCGACGCAGAGCCCGGGCGCGACTGCCGACCCGACCGCTCCCGCCGACCCGGCCACAGCATCCTGGAGCACCACCAACGTCGGCCTCTCGTTCGAGTCGCAAGACCTCGCCGACCTGCGCTGGGAGCCGGGCTCATCGACCCTCGACCTGCTCATCGGCTCGCTCGATCGGCCCTCGCTGCGCTTCGGCGGTAACTCAATCGACCGGCGCGTGTGGTGGACGTCGTCGAACGAACCCGCCCCCGACTGGGCCGAGGTCACGATCACGCCAAACGACCTCGACCGTCTCGCGCGCTTCGCCGACGAGGTCGACGCGACGGTCACGCTCGCCCTCGACCTCGGGCACGACGACCCCGATCGCGCCGCCGACATGGCCGCGCACGCCCGCGCCGCCCTCGGCGATCGGTTGCAGGCCGTCGCTGTCGGCAACGAACCGAACGGATTCTTCCTCGAGAGTCAGCCGCAGTACGCGGTGCGTGACGAGGGATGGAGCCCAGAGGCGTACGCCGCCGAGCTCCGCGACTATCAGGTGGCCCTCGCCGAGGCGGCACCCGACGTGCCGATCGCGGGCCCCGGCGCGTTCGACGCGCCCTGGTGGCGCGCGTTCGTCGATGCCGACCTGCCGAACACGGCAGCGCTCGCCCAGCACTGGTATCCGCTGTGGTCGTGCGCGGGCCGTGAGGGCTCGACCGACGAGCGCGCCGCTCCGACACCCGAGAACCTCGCCTCTCCCTGGCTGCACGACCGCGCCGCGACGATCATCGGCATGGCCTCCGACACGGCAGGCGACGCCGGCCTTCCGCTGTGGATGGAAGAGACCGGCCCGACCTCGTGCACCGGCTCGAACGACAGCTCGCGCACACACGCGCAGGCGCTGTGGACCGTCGACTACGCCCTCCACGCGGCATCGCTCGGGGTGTCGCGCCTCAACTTCCACGCAATGATCGACGCGTGCTGGGGCGGCGCGCCCATGAGCGCGCTGTGCGACCTCGGCGACCCGGGCAGCGCGTCGCCCGAGCTCATGGGGCAGTCGAACTACCTCGGGCTGCTGCTCGCGTCGTGGGTGCGGCCGGGCTCGTTCGTGCCCGTGACGGTGTCTGGCGACGATCGCGTGTTCGCGTACGCAGTGCAGGATGCGACGGGTTTCGATCTCGTGGTCGTCAACGTTCGCGACCCGCTCGCGTCGGGCGGCTCGCCGCTGACGCTGTCGCTTCCGGATGGCGCGTCGGTCGCCGAGGCGGCTCAGCTCTCGGGAGAATCGCTCGACGCCTTCAACGATTCGATGCTCGTGCCGCTCGCGCCGGCGAGCGCCGAGTCGGTCGCGCAGCTGCAGCCGGGCACGGCGACGCTGCTGCGCGTCGATATGGCGGGGCCGACGGGGTCGCCGATGCCGGGCGGCTCGCCGAGCGCGTCCCCGAGTGCGCCCCCGAGCGAGGCGGGCGGCTGATTCGGCGAGAGGTCTTCCGGCAGAGTGACCGATTGGAGGGCTCCTGACGCAGCAGTCGCCATATACGCGTCTCCTGCGTCAGGAGCACTCCGATCTGCCAGGTGGGGTGGTCACTCGCGTCGCCCGGATGCGCGCGGCCGCCATGCGACGCCGCGGTCGCCCCCTCAGCCGCGCCCCACCATGCCGTGCTCGTATGCCAGGATCACGAGGTGCACGCGGTCGCGGGCGTGGAGCTTCGCGAGGATGCGGTTCACGTGCGTTTTGATCGTCGCGATGCTCAGGTGCAGCTTCGCGCCGATCTCGGGGTTCGACAGTCCCTCGGCGATGCCGACGAACACGTCGAGCTCGCGGGGTGAGAGCAGGATGCGCGGGTCGACGATCGCGGGCGCGGACGCGGGGGAGCCGCGGCCTGCGCGGGTCGTCGCGTTCGCGGGGGAGCCGCGCGTCTCGCCCGAACCGCGTCGCACGTACGACTCGATCAGGCGGCCGGTCATGCGGGGTGCCAGCACGGCGTCGCCGGACGCCACGGTGCGGATCGCATCGACGAGCTCGGCACCCGTCGCCCGCTTCAATAGGAATCCGCTCGCGCCCGCGCGCAGGCTCGCGAACGCGTACTCGTCGAGGTCGAAGGTCGTCAGCACGAGCACGCGGGGCGCCGAACTCGGAGCGGCGCTCGGCGTCGACCCCGAGCCCGAGGCAGGGGCACGGCCCGCGACCGGGGCCGCGACCGAGTCTGTGCCAGGGGCTGCCGGGGAGCCCGCCTCGACAATGCGCCGAGTGGCCTCGATGCCGCCGATGCCGGGCATCCGCACGTCCATGACGACGACATCTGGGCGGAGTGTCCGTGCGAGCCCGACGGCGTCCTCGCCCGACCCGGCCTGACCCACGACGACGAGGTCGTCGGTCGACTCGAGCACGAGGGCGTTCCCGCGCCGAATGCTCGCGTGGTCGTCGACGAGCAGCACGCGGATGCTCGCGGCCGCGGTCTCGGCCGTCGCATGCGTCTCCGCGGGGGTGATGCGGCCGGCTCGCGCGCCGGTCTTCCCAGCACCAGCCCGCTGGCGATCGGCTCCGGACTCCGGGTCGGTCATGCGTCGGGCTCCGTTCCCAGTTCGGTTCTGAGCACGGCGCGAACGCGCCACCCGGTCTTCGGTACGCCGGCGTCTGCGCCCGCAGCGGCGCCCTCGTCGAGGTGGGCACGCACGGGCCCGGCCGTCGCGAATCCGCCGAACGACTCCGCCCGGTGCCCGATGCCGGTGATGCCGTGCCCGCCGTGCCCGCCGGTGCTACCCGGCCCCGGTGCCAGGCCGTCGTCGTCGACCGTGATGGTCACGGTGCCGCTCACTGGATCCTGCCTTCGCGCATTCGTGTCACCACGTGGATCAACATCGCCCTGCGCATCCGTCTTCTGCGACTTCGCACCGCCCTGCGCATCCGGTTCGTGCGCCACGGTCACGGTCGCGCCGGTCGCGCCGCGCGCGTGCCGCAGCGAGTTCGTCAGGGCCTCCTGCGCGATGCGGTACACCGCGTGCCGCATGGCCTCGTCGTCGGGCAGCTCAGGGCCGGTCCGACGCAGCGTGACGGGGAGCCCCGCCGCGCGCACCCGCTCGGCGAGGTCGTCGAGCGTCGGCAGGTTGCCGCCGGACGCGTGCAGGTTCTCGTCGAGCCCGGCGTCGGCGTCGCGCAGCAGGCGCAGCACGCGGTGCAGGTCGTCGAGGGCGTCGCGGCCGATGTCGGCGATCTCGTCGACGGCGGCATCGGCCTTGTCGGGCCTTTTCGACCGGATGCTCGCGGCCCCGTTCGCGAGCGAGATGATCACGGTGAGCGAATGGGCGACGACATCGTGCATCTCGGCCGCGATGCGGGTGCGCTCGGTCGCGGCCGCGAGGGCGATGCGCTCGTTGACGCGCTCGGCGAGCATGCGGCGCCGCTCGCGCCGGTTGCGGACGATGAGGCCGACGACGAGGCCGGCGACCGTGAAGGTGTCGAACGGTGCGACGATCGGCGGCTGCTGCCCCGCGAGTGAGTACGGGAACGTCGCGACGACGCTCGCCGCGAGCCCCACGACGTAGCCGCTGATGGCCCACACCGTCGAGCGGAGCGACGCGACGGTGTAGAGCGCGAACGCGAACGGAATCATCGGCACGCCGAATCCAGCCTGCGTGAGCGGGCTTGCGACGCACGCGATCGCCGTCACGACGAGCACCGCGAATGGATACCGGCGGCGCACGAGCAGCGCCGCGAACGTGATCGCGATGAGCGCGTAGCCGTAGCCCCACCACGCGAACTCGTCGCCGCGCAGCAGCGTCGCGGCGAAGTGCCCGGCGCACGCGACGACCGCGATCGCGAGATCGCCGACGATCGGGCGGCGCCGCAGCCACGCGCCAAGCCGCGACGGCGCGCGCTCGAGATCCGCCGCGTCGATGTGCGCGGTGTGCGAGGTGTGCCGAGCAGGGGCGCTCATACCGCGAATCCTCTCGCAGGTGGGGC
>JBQDJW010000004.1:0-19091 GCA_052086425.1 Pseudoclavibacter sp.
CTCACCGCACGCGGGCTGGAAATGTGCTCTGCGAGCTGCCCTGGGAGCGCGCATTTCCAGCCCGCGTCCGTCGCGATGCTAGTCGGGCAACGGGAGCCGGGGAGCATCCGCCTAAGATTGACGCCACTATTCGCCGGTATGTGAGGAGTCGCCTCGATGGACCTGTCGCTGCTCCTCGCCGACCTGCGCCTGGCCATCGAGACGGAGTCGCCATCGGTCGACCTCGACGCGGTCGCCCGTTCGGCAACGGTCATCGGGCATGTGGGCGAAGACCGGCTCGGCGTGCTGCCCGAGACCCTCATCATCGACGCGCGCACCCACCTGCGCTGGCGCTTCGGAACCGGTCCGCGCCGGGTGCTGCTCGTCGCCCACCACGACACGGTGTGGCCGCTCGGCTCGCTCGCGACCAGGCCCTTCGAGATCACCGGCGACGTCCTGCGCGGGCCGGGCTGCTTCGACATGAAGGCCGGCGTCATCATGGCGATCCACGCGCTCGCGAGCCTCGACGACCTCGACGGCGTCACGCTGCTCGTGACCGGCGACGAAGAGCTGGGTTCGCCCAGCTCCCGCGCCCTCATCGAGGAGGAGGCTCGCGCAGCGAACGTCGCGCTCGTGCTGGAATCAGCCGAGCACGGGGCCGTCAAGATCGAGCGCAAAGGCGTCTCGCTCTACGACGTCGCGATCGAAGGCCGCGCGGCGCACGCAGGCCTCGAGCCCGAGATCGGCATCAACGCGACGCTCGAGCTGAGTCGCCAGGCGCTCCGGATCTCGGAGATCGCGCGCGGCGAGCAGGGCACGACCGTGACGCCGACCGTCGCGCAGTCGGGAACGTCCACCAACACCGTCCCGGCCCACGCGCGCCTTTCGGTCGACGCGAGGGCGTGGTCGCTCGACGAGCAGGAGCGGGTCGACCGGGCGATGCGGGCCCTGTCGCCGGCGACGCCGGGCGCCGGCATCACCGTGTCGGGCGGAATCAACCGGCCGGCCCTCGAGCACAGCATGTCGGGCCCCGTCTATGCCCGGTTGCTGAAGGTGCTCGAGCGCATCGGCGTGCCCGACCCGGGCATCGCCTCGGTCGGCGGCGGCTCCGACGCGAACGTCACGGCCGGCGTCGGCACGCCGACCCTCGACGGGCTCGGCGCGACCGGCGCCGGCTCGCACGCCGAGCACGAACACGTCATCGTGAGCGACCTGATCCCACGCACCCACGTGCTCGCGGCACTCGTCGCCGACCTTCGCGCGACGCCACTTGGCCCGATCGTCCCCGGCGAGCGAACGGGTCGGCACGCGGCCGAATCGCCGCGTGCCGTCCCCGTCGAATCGGCCGGCATGAACGCGGGCCGCGCATCGGTCGCCTCACCGACCACGCCGATCACAGGGAGCGAATGAGCTCGACGAGGTCGTCGCCCGCGTAGCCCGAGCCGTCGAAACCGCGCTGCGAGAGCGTCACGACGGTCGCATCCCCATCTGGCACGTTGAGCCACCTCGTACCGAGGCCGCCGGCCCACCCGTACGACCCGTCGTCGTCGACGCCGACCCCGTAGCCCCAGCCCGATTCGCCCAGGATGTTCCACCCGGGCCAGGCGCGCGAGCGCTGCGCGTCGGTGAGATGGTTGCGCGTCATGTTCGCCACCGACTCGGGAGACATGACGTTCTCGCCACCGCGGCGGAGCATCCGGCCGAATCGGAGCATGTCGTCGACCGTCGAGAGCAGGCCCGCCCCGCCGTCGAAGAAGGCGGGTTCGCTCGCCCACTCGCCCTCCGGCGGATCGTTGACTTCGGGAGCACCAGCTGAATCCGAGAAGTAGGAGGTCGGCAGCCTGGCGGGTTCGGTCGTCGAGAACGACGTGTCGCCCATGCCGAGTGGTTCGAACACCCGCGAACGCAGCACCTCGTCGAACGGCGCGCCCGCGGCCCTGGCGGCGAGCACGCCAAGCACCTGCGACCCCGAGTGATAGAGCCAGCGGTCGCCCGGTTGCGCCATGAGCGGCAGTTCGCCGAGGCGCGCGATCCACGTGTCGGGGTCGGGCGGCGTGCCGGGGCTGGGCGGTCCGATGGTCGCGAGGTCGCGCTCGTTCGTCGCGTCGACGATCGGCCAGTGCGAGCCGTCGAACTGGGCGCCCTGCTGGCCGAAGCCCCATGTGAACGCGAGCAGGTCGTGGATCGTGATTGCCCGCTCGGCCGGCACAGTGTCGTCGATCGGCCCCTGCGGGTCGCGCAGTACCCGCCGGTTCGCGAGCTCTGGCAGCAGCCGATCGACCGGCTCGTCGAACTCGATGAGCCCTTCTTCGGCGAGGCGCGCAACGGCGGCGCCGGTGATCGGCTTCGTCACCGACGAGATGCGGAACAGGGTGTCGCGGGTCATGGGCGGCCCGCCGTCGGCCGCGTGCGTTCCGGCGATCGCGACGTGCTCGTCATCCCCGATCGCGACCCCGATCACGAGGCCGGGTGCCTGGCCCGCTTCCACTGCTGCTGCCGCAAGCGCGTCGATGCGGTCGCGAAGTTCGGCGTTGAGTCCCACGATTCCCCCATTGGTTCAGCGACGGCCTCACCCTAGCCCGCGAGGCTCGGCGCGACTCAGGAAGGCGAGCATCGCCTCGGCGAGCTGAGCGGGCGATCGATCGACGCCGCGCTTGCCGAGATGGCCCGTGAGCGCAAGCTCGATGGCGCCGTGCACGGTCGCGCGCAGCAGGTCGCCAACGTCGGCTGGGTTCGATTCGCCCAGACGACCCTCGCCCTTGGCCGCGGCGATCAGGGCGTCGAACGACTCCGTGGCATGGCTCGCGGCGGAGGTGAGCGCGTCGGATTCGGTCGCCCACTCCCGGTAGACGAGCCGGAACCTGCGCGGGTATCGCATGGCGCGGGCGACGTAGCGCTCGATGGCACCCTGCACATCACCCCCATCGGCACCACGCAGGATTCGCGCGTAGGCGTGCAGCTCGGCGGCCGCGACCTCGGCGAGGAGCGCCTCCTTGTCGACGAAGTGCTTGTAGGGCGCGTTGTGCGAGACGCCAGCCTGCCGCCCGACCTCGCGCAGTTTCACGGCGTCGGGGCCGCCGCGATCGACGAGCTCCGTCGCCGCGGAAACGAGGGCCTCGCGGGTTCCGGACATTGCCGCATCCTATCCATCCCCATGGTTGACGACGTCAACCTCACATTGCTAGGTTGACCGCGTCAACCTTGCAACATCGAATGTAGACAGGTGGAGCCATGCAGAATCGCAGTACCGTCATCGTCGGCAGCATCGCCCTCGTCGCCCTCGTCGCGGGCATCGGCGTCCGGATGTTCGTATCACCGCCCACGGGCCCGCCGGCGTACGAGGGCGAACGACCGCAGCTCCGCGACAACGGCTACGTCTCGCTGAAGCACTCGGTGGTGATCGATGCGTCGCCGGCAAACGTGCGCACCTGGATCGAAGATCCGTCGCAGAGCCTCGACGCGGTCGTCACCTTCGACGACGGATTCCCCGCGGTGGTGGCGACGCACCCGATCCGCGGCTCCGAGACGGTCGGCAAACGCGAGGGGCATCGGCGCGCCGTCGAGTTCGAGGACGGCCACTTCCTCGCCGAAGAGATCCTCGTCGACACACCGGAGCGGTTCCAGTACACCGTGTGGGGCTTCACGCGGCCCGAGCAACGGATCGCGGTGCACCACGGCGTCGCCGAGTTCACGTACGAGCCCGAGGGTGCCGGCACCCGCGTGAGTTGGACCTACGAATTGATGCCAACGACCCCGCTGGTGCGGCCGGCCGTCGAGTCGTTCATGACGAACACGATGGACGCCATGATGCGGGCAACGCTCGACGGGATGCGCCGCGGGGTCGAAGACGCGACATAGGCGCATCCGGCCATTGCGTCGCCGCCCTCCCGACGATCGTCGGGCCGCGGAGAAACGCTGCGCCTTCGCGCGGTTGCCGCAGCGCCGCGTCGAGCACCACCGACGGCGCCGGCCGCGAGACCGGTCGATGAAGAGCAGGCCGCGCGACGCTGGTCGCTCTAGTCTGAACTCGGAACAAGCTCGAGGGGGTGCGCCTGTGCTCGATTTCGAGACTGCGCGCCCGGCGTAGCCGACGGCGGGCACGAGGGGGCGACGGCGCGATGGGCGGCATGCGAATCATCTCGGTGCGGGGACTGTTCACGACGGATGAGCAGACCGCCGACTGGATGTCGCGTGCACGTAGGCCCGAAACCCGCGCGCGCATCCGGCGTTGGTCGCGCGCCGAGACGGTCATCGTGTGGTCGACCATCGCCGGTCTCGCGCTGCTCGTCGCGGCCCCGTTCGTGACGCTCGCGCTGATTATCTGGTTCGCCATCGCCGGCATCGATCGCGTGGACGTGTACTGGTGGTTGTGGGGGTTCGCCGCCGGGCTGCCCACCCTCGGGGCGATTGCAGGGGTGATCGCGACAGGGCGGCGCGAGAAGGCGTGCTATGCGGATGCGCGGCAATCAATCGGTCGGATCGATCGGGTGATCGAGCATCCGGGCAGCGGCGACGACGCCACGTGGTACGACATCAGGATCAGCGCAGAGGGGCCGGACGGCGTCATTCTGCACCGGACGTTGCACGACGAGGGCGAAGACCGACACCGACGAGTCGGTGCACGTGTGCGCTTCTCCCACAACACTTCCGACCCCGACGACCGCCACGACATCCTGTTCGAGGGCTATGCACACCCGGATGCTCGGGGGACGTCAAGAGATAAGCCGCGCAGGCGACACCTGGATTGGCTCGAGGGCACGCCGCCCGATCTTCCGTGACGACGCAGCGGAGAACCAGCCCGCGGCGGGTCCCTCCAGGCCGAGCGGAGTTGGTCTGGTCCGGTGCGGACCTCGGGGACATGCATTCGCGAATGCAGAAGGGCCCCGCCTGGGCGGGACCCTTCTGTGTCCGAGAGCTGTCTCAATGTTCTCGAGTGGAGCCGAGGGGAATCGAACCCCTAACCCCCTGCTTGCAAAGCAGGTGCTCTGCCAATTGAGCTACGGCCCCGAGCCATCGTGCCGCGATTCGACCTGCTCGGCCGATCGGCACTTGTGGGGCTACCAGGACTTGAACCTGGGACCTCTTCGTTATCAGCGAAGCGCTCTAACCGCCTGAGCTATAGCCCCGTTTTACAACCCCGCTACTGTAGCGCACGCGCCGGGCGCGTGTGAAATCGGCGGGTTGGCCGCGTGTCAGCTGTTCGTGAAGCCGAACACCAGCCCCCCGGTGATGCGCACCGAGAGGTTGTAGAGGAAGGCGGCGACGGCCGTAAGGGCCGTGAACGCCACCATGTTGAGGATCGCGACGACGGCCGTCGCGACCATGAGCGGGCCGAACTCGATGAAGTTCGAGATGCTGACGGTGTCGTTGCCCGAAACGTCGTTCAGGAGATTGTTGACCGAGTCGAACACGCCGGTCTGCACGAGCACCGTCCAGAGCAGGGCAACGGTGACGAGTGCGACGACGACTCCGCAGGCCCCGATGAGGAAGGCCAGCTTCACCGACGACCAGAAGTCAATGTGGACGAGCCGCAGGCGCACTTGCTTGTTCGCGGTTCTGCGCGTCGACTTCTTCGCGAGCTTTTCAGCAACGCTTGTCATTGATCACACCCTCTGTTTCGTCGCCCCTATGGCGGTCGAACTCGCCACAAAGCCCAACGAGTCTGACACATGCGAACCGAGCGGACACACCGGTCACCCGCACACCTTACGCATCGCGCTCGACGTCACCCGCGTCACCCTCGGGCGATCCATCATCCGATGCTGCGGAAGACTCGTCCTCGTCCTCGTCTGCATCCGTCGAATCCGGAGCATCCGGAGCATCCGAGCCATCGACGTCGGCCACAACGACGCCAGTACCAGCCGTCTCCGAAGCATCAACGTCGGACTCGTCGCCCTCGTCGCCCTCGTCCTCCGGGTCGCCGAGATCCCGCTCGGGGTTGCGGGCAACAGCCCAGACGACGTCGCCCTTGTCGGGGCGGGCGAAGGTGACGCCCATGGAATCGCGGCCGGTGACGCCGACCTCGGCGACGCTCGAGCGCACGACCTTGCCGGACGACATGATGACGAGCACCTCGTCCTCTTCGTACACGAGCAGGGCGCCGGCGAGACCGCCGCGTTCACCGTTGAGCTTGGCGACCTTGATGCCGAGACCGCCGCGGTTCTGCGTGCGGTAGTCGGTGACGGCCGTGCGCTTGGCGTAGCCGCCCTCGGTGACGACGAAGACGAACGTCTCTGGCGAGGTGCCCACACCTGCCGCAAGTAGGTAGTCGCCGTCGCGGAACGACATGCCCTTCACGCCGGATGTGCCGCGGCCCATCGGCCGCAGGTCATCGTCGTTCGCCTCGAAGTTCAGCGACATGCCGTTCTTCGACACGCAGAAGATGTGGTCGGTCGGATCGACGAGCATCGCGCTGACCAGTTCGTCGCCCTCGCGCACGTTGATCGCGATGATTCCGGCCTGGCGGTTCGTGTCGTACTCGGTGAGCGCCGTCTTCTTGACGAGGCCGTTGCGAGTCGCGAGCACAAGATACTGCGCCTGCCGATAGTCCGAGATGTCGAGGATCTGCGCGACCTGTTCGTCGGGTTGCAGGGCGAGGAGGTTCGCGATGTGCTGGCCCTTCGAATCGCGACCGGAGTCGACGAGCTCGTGCGCCTTCGCCCGGTAGACGCGTCCGAGGTTCGTGAAGAACAGCAGCCAGTGGTGCGTTGTCGTCACGAAGAAGTGCTCGACCACGTCGTCTGCGCGCAATTGGGCGCCCCTGACGCCCTTTCCTCCGCGGTGCTGCGAGCGGTACTGGTCGCTGCGCGTGCGCTTGATGTAGCCACCGCGGGTGACCGTCACGACGGTCTCTTCCTCGGGGATGAGGTCTTCCATACTCATGCCGCCGTCGTACCCGGCGAGGATCTGGGTGCGGCGGTCGTCCCCGAAGCGGTCGACGAGCTCGGTCAGCTCGTCGCTGACGATCTCGCGCTGCTGCGGCTCGGAGGCGAGGATGGCCTCGTACTCGGCGATGCGCTGCTCGAGGCGGTCCGCGTCCTCCATGATCTTCTGCCGCTCGAGCGCGGCGAGGCGGCGCAACTGCAGGCTGAGGATCGCATTGGCCTGGTCTTCGTCGACGTCGAGCAGCTCCATGAGGCCGGTGCGCGCCTCATCGACGGTCGGCGAGCGCCGGATGAGGGCGATGACCGCGTCGAGCGCGTCGAGGGCCTTGAGATAGCCGCGCAAGATGTGTACTTCGGCGAGGGCCTTGCGCAGCCGGTACTCGGTGCGCCGAACGATCACCTCGATCTGGTGGGCCACCCACGCCGTGATGAAGCCGTCGAGCGATAGGGTGCGCGGAACGCCGTCGACGATCGCGAGCATGTTCGCGCCGAAGTTCTCTTGCAACGGCGTGTGCTTGTACAGGTTGTTGAGCACGACCTTCGCGATGGCGTCGCGCTTGAGCACGATCACGAGTCGCTGGCCGGTGCGTCCCGAGGTCTCATCGCGGATGTCGGCGATGCCCTGCACGCGGCCGTCCTTGACGAGGTCGGCGATCTTGAGCGCAAGATTGTCGGGGTTCACCTGGTACGGCAGCTCGGTGACCACGAGGCAGGTGCGGCCCTGGATCTCTTCGATGGAGACGACCGCGCGCATTGTGATCGATCCGCGCCCGGTGCGGTACGCATCCTGAATACCCTGCGTGCCGAGCACCTGCGCGCCGGTCGGGAAATCGGGGCCCTTGATGCGGGCCATGAGCTGCGCGAGTAGCTCGTCGCGGGGAGCGCCCGGATTGCGCAGGTACCACAGGGCGCCGTCCGCGACCTCGCGCAGGTTGTGGGGCGGGATGTTCGTGGCCATGCCGACAGCGATGCCAACCGAACCGTTCACGAGCAGGTTCGGGAACCGGCTCGGCAGCACGGTCGGCTCCTGCGTCTGCCCGTCGTAGTTGTCGGCGAAGTCGACGGTGTCCTCGTCGATGTCTCGCACCATCTCGAGGGCGAGGGGCGCCATCTTCGTCTCGGTGTAGCGAGGAGCCGCCGCGCCGTCGTTGCCGGCCGAGCCGAAGTTGCCCTGACCGAGCGCGAGCGGGTAGCGCAGCGACCACGGCTGCACGAGTCGCACGAGCGCGTCGTAGATCGCCGAGTCGCCGTGCGGGTGGAACTGCCCCATGACGTCGCCGACGACGCGCGCGCACTTCGAGAACGACTTGTCGGGGCGGTAGCCGCCGTCGTACATGCCGTAGATCACGCGACGGTGCACGGGCTTGAGGCCGTCGCGCACCTCTGGCAGCGCGCGACCCACGATGACGCTCATCGCGTAGTCGAGGTACGACCGCTGCATCTCGATCTGCAGGTCGACCTTCGCGACGCGGTCGCCGCCATCGACGTTCGTCTGGATCGTGGGTTCGTCTGTCATGCGTTCGCCCTCCGGCGGTCACTCGGTGAGAAGTCTTTGGCCTGCACTCGGGCGATTCGCGGCGTCGGCGACATGGCCCGGATGCTCGGGATCAGATGTCGAGGAATCGCACGTCGTGCGCGTTCTGCTGAATGAAGGTGCGGCGCGATTCGACGTCTTCGCCCATGAGCGTCGAGAACACCTCGTCGGCGGCCTCGGCGTCGGTCATGCTCACCTGCAGCAGCGTGCGGTGCTCCGGGTCCATCGTGGTCTCCCAGAGCTCTTGGTAGCTCATCTCGCCGAGCCCCTTGTAGCGCTGGATGCCGTTCTCCTTGGGGATGCGGCGACCGGCCGCGCGACCTGCCGCGAGCTGCGCCTCCCGCTGCGCGTCCGTGTACACGAACTCATGGTCGGCGTTGGTCCACTTCAACCGGTACAGCGGCGGCTGCGCGAGATAGACGTAACCCATCTCGATCAGGCCCTTCATGTAGCGGAAGAGGAGTGTCAACAGCAGGGTGGTGATGTGCTGGCCGTCGACATCGGCGTCGGCCATGAGAATCACCTTGTGATACCTGGCCTTCTCGGCGTTGAAGTCGTCGCCGATGCCGGTTCCGAACGCCGTGATCATCGACTGGATCTCGGCGTTCTGCAGTGCACGGTCGAGGCGCGCCTTCTCGACGTTCAGGATCTTGCCTCGCAGCGGAAGGATCGCCTGCGTGAGCGGGTTTCGGCCCTGCACCGCCGAGCCGCCTGCCGAGTCGCCCTCGACCATGAAGATCTCGGAGATCGTCGGGTCTTTCGACTGGCAGTCCTTGAGCTTGCCCGGCATGCCGCCGGTCTCGAGCAGGCCCTTGCGGCGCGTGTGCTCCCGCGCGCGGCGAGCTGCGAGGCGGGCCTGCGCGGCCTGCGTCGCCTTGCGGACGATGTCGCGGGCCTGCGTTGGGTTGCGCTCGAACCAGTCGCTGAGCTCCTGGCCGACGATGCGCTGCACGAACGCGCGAGCCTCGGTGTTACCGAGCTTCATCTTGGTCTGGCCCTCGAACTGCGGCTCGCCGAGCTTGACCGAGATCACGGCCGCGAGTCCCTCGCGCACGTCGTCGCCCGTGAGGTTGTCGTCCTTCTCCTTCAGGAGGCCCTTCTCCTTGGCGACCTTGTTCACGACCGTCGTGAGCGCGCCGCGGAACCCCTCGAGGTGCGTGCCGCCCTCCTTCGTGTTGATCGTGTTCGCGAACGAGTGAACGGATTCGTTGTAGGACTCGGTCCACTGCATCGCGAGCTCGAGGGAGATACGCCGTTCGGTGTCTTCCGCATTGATCTCGATGATGTCGTCGTGCACCGTCGAGATCTTCTTGCGCGAGATGAGGTGGTCCACATAGTCGACGAGTCCGCGATCGAACTTGTACGTGTTCTGGCGACGCGGCTGATCGTCGCCGGTCTTGCTCGATGCGGGTGCCGATGCGGCGTCGGCTTCGCTCTGCGCGGGAGCGTCGGCCGTTTCTGTGACCTCGGCCACTTCGACCGCCGTCGCGATCTCGGCCCCGTCTGTAGCCCCGTCGAGCTCGGTGATCGACTTGATCGAGTCTGAGGTGAGCTGACTGGGGTCGCGCTCGTCCGACAGCTCGATGCGGAGGCCCCTGTTCAGGAAGGCCATTTGCTGGAAACGGGTGCGAAGCGTCTCGTAGTCGAACTCGGTCGACTCGAAGATCTCGCGGTTCGGGTGGAACGTGATCTGCGTACCGGTGTCGTCGGTCGCCTCACCGCGCTCGATGGCGCCTTCTGGCACGCCGTCGTGGAACAACATGAGCCACTCGTAGCCGTCGCGCTTGACCCTGGCGCTGAAGGTCGTGCTGAGGGCGTTGACGACCGACGAGCCGACACCGTGCAGTCCGCCGGAGACGGCGTATCCGCCGCCGCCGAACTTGCCGCCGGCGTGAAGTTTGGTCAGCACGACCTCGAGGGTCGAGACCCCCTCGATCGGGTGCGTTTCGACAGGAATGCCGCGACCGTCATCGGTGACTTGCACGGCTCCGTCAGCGAGGATTCGCACGTCGATCAGGTCGCAATGGCCCGCCAACGACTCGTCGACCGAGTTGTCGACGATCTCGTAGACAAGGTGGTGCAGGCCGTCAGGACCCGTCGACCCGATGTACATGCCTGGGCGCTTGCGAACGGCCTCGAGCCCTTCGAGCACCTGAATCTGGCCGGCGCCGTAGTCGTGCTCGACCCGGTGGTTCGCAGGTGGGCCCGTGATCTCGACGTGTCCCTCAGACTGAACCTCGTCCTGAGCTTCAACGCCCGGGGTGGCCGGTACCTCGCTCGACGGTTGCCCTGCGTCAGGTGCCTGCTCCTCGGGTGCATCGGTCATCGCGCGGCGGCTCCTTCTCAGTCGAACAGGAAAAACGCACCGATCGCACGGACTCGCGCGCGTACTCTCGGCACAAGCATTCATCATATCAAGCGGGTTGCCTACAGAGCCGCTAAACGGCCGTTTCAGCGAAGTTTTCGACCCGGATGGATGATTTTCCCTTCCTACCCGTAGGTATCGCGCGGACCGCGCCCAGGAACCGATCTGCGGCCGCGTTTCCACGAGGGCGCTCCCGGGTTCACGAACCTCAGTTCGTCGACCTGCGCTTCCGGGTGCCCCTTCGCGATCTCGCCGAGCAGGGTGCTGCGCATACGCCGTAGCTGCGTCGCCCAGGCGGTCGAGTCGCACTGCACGACCATCGTGCTGCCCTCGACGTGCATCGGCGTCGAGTGCCCGGCGGTCTCGGCGCCGACGACCTCGGCCCACGCGTTCATGAGCTCGGCCTGCGCCATCGGCGTCTGCCAGCCGAGTGTGCGGCGCACGGTTCCGAACGCCGAGGCGAGGGTCACGGGTTCGCGCCCCGGGCCATATGGCTGACTCTCCGGTGACTCGTCTCCGCCGCCGAGCGCATCCCGTTCGCGCGCCACACGCTTGAGGAACGAGCTCGTCGCTCCCCCGAACACCATTTTGAAGTGCGCGTAGACCCGCGTGTGCTCGCTCACTCGGCATCGTCTCCGATGGCGTCGTCCGCGGCGTCGCCGTCGCCCTCGATGATTCCGTCATGGATGCGCGTGATTCGCCCGCGAAGACCGTGCGGCACGTCATCGAGGACGGCGGCCGTGATGAGTACCTGCTCGAACGACCCGATCGCATCCGCCAGGCGCGCCCGCCGGCCGGTATCGAGTTCGGCGAAGACGTCGTCGAGGATCAGCACGGGGTCGCCGGCGCGAGATGCGCCGCGCACGAGTTCAGCGGCCGCGAGCTTGAGCGCGAGGGCGAACGACCACGATTCGCCGTGGCTCGCCGTCATGCGCGCGGGGAGGTCGTTGAGCATGAGCACGGCGTCGTCGCGGTGCGGGCCGACGAGGCTCTGGCCCCGCTCGAGCTCGCGAGGGCGGGCGTCGCGCAGCCTGGTCGCGAATTGGTCGCGAAGTTCGTCGTACTCGATGGCGCCGATCGTGGGAGCAGCATCCCACTCTGTATTCTCTGCGTCCGCTCCGCCCGCGTCACCGCCGGCCTCGCCGTCGTCGATCGTCGCGACGGGGCTCTGGCCGAGTGCCGTGACACGGAGTTCGAGGCCCGCCCCGTGATCTGCGCCCACGAGCCGGCCATAGGCGTGCACCAAGTGGGGGGTGAGTTCGGAGATCAGCACGAGTCGCTCGGCGATGATCTCGGTGCCGAGTTCGACGAGCCGTTCGTCCCACACGTCGAGCGTCGACAATTGTGCACCGGACTTCGATGCGGGGAGTCCGCGCGCCGAGCGGAGCAGCGAGTTGCGCTGACGGAGCACCCGCTCGTACTCGGAGATGGTGCGGCCGACGCGCGGTGAGTGCGTCGCGAGCAGCCCATCGAGGAACGCGCGCCGCTGGGCCGGATCGCCTCGTACGAGGGTCAGATCCTCCGGCGCGAACAGCACCGTCGTGATGTATTGGTGCAGTTCGCGCGACCGAACAGAGCGCTCGCCGACTTGAGCCTTGTTCGAACCGGACTTCGCGATACGAACTTCTATGCGCATCCGGCGCTGCTCGTGGGCGAGTTCGGCGCGGACGAGGGCGGCGTCGCATCCTCGGCGGACGAGCGCGGCATCGCTCGAGACGCGATGTGAGCTCAAGTGAGCGAGGTAGCCGATGGCTTCGACGAGATTCGTCTTGCCCTGCCCGTTCGACCCGACGAAGACGTGGGCCCCCGGATCGAGGGCGAGCTCGGCAGCCGCGTAGTTCCGGAAATCGCGCAGCCAGAGGTGGGCGACGTGCACCGTTACCGCATGAGCAGGTTTGGCTGCAACAGGTACCGGTAGCTGTCGCTCGACTGGTCGCCGGACGTGTGGCCCGTCATCAGCACGGGGCCGGGCTTGCCAGGATTGTCGGTCTTCGTGAACGCGATGCGCACGAACTCACTGTGGATCGCGAGCACGCCGTCGAGCAGGAACTGCGGCTTGAGCGATACGACGATGCCGTCGCCGGTGAGCACGACATCGAGCTGTTCGGACGCCTGCGCCTGCTCGCTGCCGAGCGCCTCGAGCGACAGCCCGTCCTCAGAGAAGGTGAAGCGAAGCGCCGCCTCTCGCTCGAGGACGAGTTGCACGCGGCGGACCGCATCGACGAGCTCAGACGTCTGAATGACGGCGTAGTGGGGTAGTTCAGCTGGGAACAGGCGCTCGACAGCGGGGAAGTTCCCCTTGATGAGCAGCGATGTGACCGTCTTGCTGTCGGCAGTGAACGCGATCAACTCACGCTCGCCCTGCACGACGTGCGTGAGCGTGAGCTTGTCGGCGCCGCCGAGCGACTTGCCGACCTCGGCGAGGGTGCGCGACGGAACCAGCGCGGTCGCGGGCTCCGCGAAGCCGCCCTCCCATTCGAGCTCCCGAACCGCGACTCGGTAGCGGTCGGTGGCGATGAAGCCGAGCGCGTTCTGGCCGAGCGTGAGGTTGACGCCCGTGATGACGGGCGCGACGTCTTCCCTCGATGCGGCGACGGCAACCTGCGCGACGGCCTGCGCGAACGCGTCCCCGTCGACGGTTCCGTGCTGGCCTTCGACCGCCGGAAGCGTCGGAAACTCCTCCAGCGGCATGACGGGGAGGTGGAACGAAGCGGATCCGCACGCGATTGTCACACCACGGTCGTCACGAGAGAGCTCGACGGGTGCCTGCGGGAGACGATTGGCGATTTCGGCGAGGAGCCGTCCCTGCACGAGCACGGCGCCGGGCTCGTCGATCTCAGCCTCGACAGTCGTGCGGCTCGACGTCTCATAGTCGAATGACGACAGCTCCAACCTGCCATCCGTGGCCTCGAGCACGACTCCAGACAGGATCGGCAGGGTCGGGCGCTGAGGCAGCAGCTTGACCACGAACGACACGGCGTCGCTGAAGACGTCACGGTTGACCACGAACTTCACGGCGAGTTCCTCTCGTTGTGTGCCTGCCAATGCTAGTGGTCGCATGGCTGAAGGTGCAGCGGGCGGTTTGATCGTTCATGCCATGGAGAACGAAGCTGCTGATGGAAATTATTCTTCTTCTTCGTCTTAACCGCTGTGCACTGTGTGGATAACTCGGTGGATGCGCAGCGACAGTAAGGAACCACAACCATGCAAGTTGTGTCGTGCACGTGGATGCGCTGTGTCCGGTTATCCACCGGTGAGCGGCCGGATCTGGCCGAGTGCACACGGCGTCGCGAGTTATCCACAGTCGGGGCGGCGAGTCGCTCGCACCCCGTCCACACGTTATCCACAGGTGGTTCGGGCACGACTGAGCGCCTCGAATGTCGCTCGACGCGGTTCAGAGGCGAGATGAGCATCCGATGAATCGAGCGGGCTGCGGTCGCCGACGCGAGACGGCAGCGCTCAGGAGGGCGTGCCGCCGTTTTGGCGCACACGAGAGGTGAGTTCGGTGACCTGGTTGTACACGTCGCGGCGCTCGGTGATGAGCTTGGTGATCTTTCGGTGCGCGTACATGACCGTCGTGTGGTCGCGGCCGCCGAAGAGCTGACCGATCTTGGGCAGCGACAGGTTCGTCATCTCACGGCACAGGTACA
Organism: Pseudoclavibacter sp.; assembly: GCA_052086425.1. Classification (GTDB taxonomy): domain Bacteria; phylum Actinomycetota; class Actinomycetes; order Actinomycetales; family Microbacteriaceae; genus Pseudoclavibacter. The sequence continues at coordinate 14,413 of JBQDJW010000004.1, forward strand.
TGGCGATCTGTCGGCTCGTGGCGATTGCCTGCGAGCGCGACGAGCCGTACAGGTCGTCGACCGACAGCCGGAAATAGTCGGCCGTGTGGCGAATGATGTCGGTCGGCGCGATGACGGCGGGCTCTTCGTCGGCACTCAGATCTCGCAGCACGCTCGAAACAAGGGCGAGGTCGATCGGCTGTCGGTACAGGTTCGCGTAGGCGGTGACCCGGATGAGCGCACCCTCGAGCTCGCGGATCGACGTCGTGATGCGCGATGCGATGTACTCGAGCGCGTCGTCTGGCATGGTGAGGTTCTCGGCCTGCGCGCGCTTGCGGAGGATCGCGATGCGCGTCTCGAGGTCCGGCGACTGCACGTCGGTGATCAAGCCCCACTCGAACCGAGACCGCATGCGGTCTTCGAAGCCCGTGAGCCGCTTTGGCGGCACATCCGAGGTGATCACGACCTGCTTGTTCGCTTCGTGGAGCGTGTTGAACGTGTGGAAGAACGTCTCCTGCGTCGTGTCCTTGCCCTGGAGGAACTGAATGTCGTCGATCAGCAGGATGTCGATCGTGCGGTACCTGGCGTGGAACGCCTGCGCCATGTTGTTCGCGATCGCGTTGATGAAGTCGTTCGTGAATTCTTCGCTCGAGACGTACCGAACGCGGATGCCCGGGTACATGGTCTGCGCGTAGTGGCCGATGGCGTGCAGGAGGTGCGTCTTGCCGAGCCCCGAGTCACCGTAGATGAACAACGGGTTGTACGCGCGTGCCGGCGCTTCGGCGACGGCGAAGGCGGCCGCGTGCGCGAATCGATTCGATCCGCCGATGACGAAATTGTCGAAGGTGTACTTCGGGTTCAGGCGTGACTCGCCATCGACCGCTCGGTCGTCGGCCTCGTTCGGCGCCGTGAACGGCGAGATCGGACGCCCGGCAGGCTCGGTCGCGGCGGCTGGCGCGTGGTCGTAGTGCCGTTCGCTCGGTTGGCCGGTGGCATGCGTCTGGGCCTCACCGTGCGCGGAGGCGAGCCGTGGTGCTCCGCCGCCGGCCCCGCTTCTGCTGCCGCGGGTCGTCTCGCCATCGAGCGCGTCGTTGTCGCCGAGTCCGCGAATGTCGCGCGCGGCGGGCTGTTCTGCATCGGGATTGACCGTGACGGCGAACGCGGTGATGTCGTCGTTGCCGAGGGCGGCGAGCGCCTCCATGAGGGGCACCCGTGCGCGCTGCTCGATCATCGAACGCGTCAGGTCGTTCTGCACCTCGAGGTAGATCGTGCCGGCCATGACGCCCTTCGGCGTGGCGATCCGGAGGAATCCGAGGAGGGTCGGAGTGATCCGCGCATCGTCATCGAGTGTCGCGAGGACCGTGTCCCAAATCGTCTCGACACTCTGGGACATGGATGCGTGCTCTCTCGGTCGACAATTGGCGAGTGGTCGGATGCACCGCCTCAGCGTGCTGCCGATCGATGTGTCGGCGCGGCTCGATGCGGATCGCTAACGCGGATCAGCGTATGTGGGAAACGCAGAGTTATCCACACGCAGGTGTGGATAACGGACCCCCGCTGTGCATGACTGGGAGGATTTCAGCACAGTGTCGAGAGCATACGCCGAACCCGGGGGCGGAGCGCAAATGTTTTTGGCGTCTCTGGCGAGTCGCGCGCAGCAGATGATGATTCGCCGTGGATACTCTGCGGCCGTCGCACAACAGGTTGACCCAGCTCGTCGTCGTGGGTATCCTATTGCAGTTGTGCCCGAGTGGCACCAGATACTCGAGCGCGCTGATGGCGTGCTGTCCTCGAACTCCGGAGTTTCTTCATGTCGAAGCGTACGTTCCAGCCGAACAACCGCAAGCGCGCCAAGACGCACGGCTTCCGCCTGCGTATGCGCACCCGTGCGGGCCGCGCCATCCTCTCGGCGCGCCGCCGCAAGGGTCGCGCCAAGCTCTCCGCCTAAGCGACTCCCTCACGCAGGTTGCTCGCACGCGCGCACCGCATCACGAGCGGCGATGACTATCGTCACATCGTGCGTCGCGGGGCGCGCTTCGGCGTACGCGGCCTCGTTGCGAGCGTTCACGTGCGCACCGACTCGACATTGCCCACCCGCTTCGGATTCATCATCTCGAAGCGCGTGGGCGTTGCCGTTGTGCGCAACCGACTGCGTCGTCGCCTGAAGGGGATCTCGTTGGAGGTGCTGTCAGAACGGCCCGTCGGCCTCGATATCGTGTATCGACTGAATCCCGAGGCCACCGACTTGTCGTACGACGAGCTGCGAACGTCGGCCCGCGCAGCTATCAGCGGCGCCGTTCGGAAGGCCGATCGCGCCGCACTCTCGTCGGCGCATCGGGCGTGACGCACGTGCATTCGGAGCTGCTGATGCCGTCGTACGTTGGTCGAACACTGTTGCTCGTCCCGCGAAACCTCGGCATCGCGCTGCTCGTCGCCTACCGAACGGTTATCTCGCCCCTCTATGGGGACGTATGCCGGTACCACCCCACCTGTTCCGCGTACTCTTTAAGGGCGGTGCAGGACTTCGGCCTCCTGCGCGGCTGCTGGCTCACGGCGAAGCGCCTCGTGCGGTGCGTGCCCTGGGCCCGCGGCGGAATCGACGACGTGCCAGAAGCGCCGTATTCCCGTACCCGACGTACCCGCCTGGGTTTCGTCGTGGCCGAGCCCTGATCGAAAGGCAATACCCCGCATGGATTTCCTGGACACCATCCTGTGGCCGATCAAGTGGGTCATCGAACTCATCTTGGTCGGGTTCCACTCGATGTGGACGTGGCTCGGCATGGGTCCGGGCGACGGTTGGACCTGGATCCTCTCGCTGCTCGGCCTGGTGATCGTCGTTCGCTCGGCGATGATCCCGCTGATGGTGCGGCAGATCAAGTCGCAGCGATCGATGCTCGAGGCGGCGCCTGAGATCAAGAAGATCCAGGACAAGTACAAGGGCAAGAAGGACCAGTTCTCAGTCGAGGCGATGCGTCGCGAGACCATGGAGGTCTACCAGCGCACCGGGTCGAACCCGATGTCGAGCTGCTGGCCGATGCTCGTGCAGATGCCGATCTTCTTCGCCCTGTTCCGAGTGATTCATGCGGCGCAGGATGACCGGGCCGGCGTCGGCCTCATGAACGCAGAACTCTCGCACTACTTCGCGAACGCGGACATCTTCGGTGCGCCGCTGAGCGCGACGCTGCTCAACAACGGCGGAAACGCGCTTGTCGTCGTCATCGCGGTCGTGTTGGTCATCGTCATGACGGCGTCGCAGTTCTTCATGCAGAAGCAGATCATGTCGAAGAACGTGTCGCCGGCGACGAAGGAGTCGCCGATGTACCGGCAGCAGCAGATGCTGCTGTACATCCTGCCCCTTGTCTTCGCCGTCTCGGGTGTCGCCTTCCCGATCGGCCTGATGATGTACTGGACGATCTCGAACTTCTGGACGGTCGGGCAGCAGTGGATCACGATCCGCAACATGCCGACTCCCGGCTCTGAGGCCGCAAAGGCCCGCGAGGATCGCCTGCGTCGGCGCGGTAAGTGGGTCGACCCCGAGGACGCGAAGAAGTCGGGCGACGGCGACGCAGCTCCGGCGGCACCGGTGCCGACGCAGCGTTCGCAACCGATGTCGAAGGCTCGCGCGAAGAAGCAGGCCCAGGGCGGTGGCAGCAAGGCGCCCGCTACGAGCGACGCAACGTCGACTGATGACGAGTCGTCCCCGACTTCGACCTCCGGTTCGAGCGCATCCGCGCCGAAGCCTGGAGCGAAGAGCGGGGCGTCGTCGACCGGAACCCAGAAGCGCAGAACCTCGACGTCCGGCTCCAGCGCGAAATCGCCGTCAACTCGCTCCGGCGGAGATACCGTGTCGACAAACGCAAAGGACGGGACGGCCAGGTCTGGAACGGCGAGGACTGGTAGTGCAAAGTCTGGAACGTCGAAGTCTGGTACTGCGAAGTCTGGTACCGCGAAGTCTGGCGGGAGCAGGCCCAGTTCGGCCACGACCGGCTCCGCTAAGCCCGGCACGAGTAAGCCCGGCACGAGTAAGCCCGGCACGAGCAAGGCCGGCTCGACGAACGGGAGCGCTGCACGGTCAGGGAGCGCGGGATCGCGTTCCGGTGCAGCCGCATCCCCGAAGAAGCGTCCGCCCCGTCGAACTGAGTCGAGCACGAGTGGAAGCGACGGTTCGTCGGGAACTTCTGACGCCTGACGCGCCACCCGGCGGGTGCCTGGCGCATCGGCCAGATTGACGCAATGGATCTTCGAACACAATGAAGGAGTCGTGACGACGAATGAGCTTGACCACGGGTGACGAGCGCCAGGAAGACGTATCGGACGAGGTTGCCTCGCCGCCCGTCGAGTCGGGTGCGGCGAGCGGCGAAGAAGTCGGCGTCAGCGATGAGTCGAGCGAGTCGCGCGACGAGGGAGACATCGCGGCCGACTTCCTCGAGGAGCTCCTCGACATCAGCGATATCGACGGCGATCTCGAGATCGAGGAGCGGGAGGGCCGCATGCACGTCTCCGTGGCAGCCGACGGTTCCGAGAGTCTCGATCGCCTGGCCACGCCCGAAGTCGTCGAAGCGTTGCAGCAGGTCACTCGACTTGCGGTCCAGGCAGATACTGGCGAGTTCTCGCGTCTCATCCTCGACATCGGCGGCTCGCGCGATGCACGGAAGCGCGAGCTCGCGCAACTGGTCGACCGGGCCATCGAGCGGCTTGAG
>JBQDJW010000005.1:0-19043 GCA_052086425.1 Pseudoclavibacter sp.
AGTCAGGGCCGCTGAGCCCGTCGAAGGGAACATCCCGTTCGACGAGCTCAACGACCGTGCCGTGCATCAGGCGACCGAGGCGCCCCGTGCGGCCGCGAGCTCCCGACCGAACGTGCGGGCGTTGGTCTCGGCGCTCTCCTTGAGCTCCTGTGCGGCATCCGCGAACGCATCCATCGCGGGGTTGACCCCGACCAGTGTGAACGGACGTTGCACGACGCGCAGGTCGAGTCCCCAGACATCCTCGAGGACGCGGCGCAGCCACGGCGTGGAGTGGTCCCAACCCTCCTTGGGCGTGCCGGGGTCGTAGTTGCCGCCGAGCACGGTGACGAGCGTCGCGGGCTTCCCGTTCAGGGCCGTACCCGTCGGGTCGATCCGCGCATCCGTGTAAGCCAGGTCGAACCAGGTCTTGAAGTGCTGCGAGACGCCGTAGTTGTACAGCGGCACGGCGAACAGCAGCGCGTCGGCATCGATCAGCTCGTCGGCGAAGGTCGACGCCAGTGCGCGCGCCTGATTCTGCTGCTCCGAGCGATCGTCGGGGGCGACGAACCCACTGGTGACAGCATTCGCCCATGCCGTGGCGGGAACCGGATCCGCGGCGAGGTCGCGCCGAGTCACGACCGAGTCGGGGTGGGATGCGGTCCACTCGGCTTCGACGAGATCGGCGAGCGAGTGGCTGGCGGACGTCGCGGGAAGGATGCTGGCGTCCAGACGGAATAGGGACATGCGTGACCTTTCGTTTTCGGAGGCGCTAGTATTTTCCTAGCGACTTGCGCAAACGTAGCAGATGTACGATGGGTTGCATGGCCGACGCGGGACCGACGATCCATGTGTGTGACGTAGCCGTCACGCTGGCCTTCAGCGTGCTCGGAAAGCGCTGGAACGGCATGATCGTGTCGTCGCTCGGCGGAGGTCCGGCGACGTTCGTCGCGCTGCGTCGTGCGGTCTCCGGGATCAGCGATACCGTGCTGTCCGACCGCCTCGCTGGACTTGCCGAAGCCGGCCTCGTCGATCGCACCGTCGATGCCGGACCACCCGTCACGGTGTCGTACGCGCTGACGAAGTCGGGCGAAGGCCTGCTTCCGATCTTGAGTCAGCTCGGCGAATGGGCGACGGCGAATCTCGCCGGGCGGGCGCACTGACGGCGCGAGCGGGCGCGGACGCGAAGGTTGAGCCTGGCCCCGAGCAGTTCGTCAGCCGAAAACCTGGCACAGGTCGCCGAACAGCTCGGCGTGGGTGCGGTTCCACGCCTCGGTGACCGGCTCTGGGCACGATGAGAACTTGACGATCACGGTTTGCGTTGGCGGGTCGATCCAGATGAACTGGCCGTAGATGCCCGACGCGTAGGTGTTGCCGCGATCGTTGCCCGTGACCCACCACTGGTTCGCGTACGAGCCGTGGGGATGCACGCGCTGAAAGATCGTGCCGGCCGCGGCCTCGCGGCTGCCGCCGGTGAGGCTGCGCTCGACCCATGCGCGCGAGACAATGCGCTCGCCGCGGGCCGTGCCGCCGTCGAGCATGAGCTGGCCGACGCGCGCGAGGTCGCGGGCCGTGCACGACAGGCCGCCGTTCGCGAACGCGAAGCCGCTGTCGTCGACCGTGATGGTGGCCGGTCGCTCGCAGCCGAGGCGCGACCACAATCGCTCGGAGACCGCGTCGGCGTACCGCAGGCACGTGACGCTCTCGATGAGCCAGGCAAGCACATCCGTCCCCGCCGAGTAATAGCGGAACCGCTGCCCGTGCTCGCCGAGGCTGTTGAGGCCCGCGAGAAACTCGTAGGTGTCCGCCGGGTCGCCGTCCAACCGGGGGCGCCACCCGGCGACTCGGTCCTGTGTCTGCACGTGCGACGCGGGATCGCGATAGTCCTCGCTGTAGTCGATGTCGGCTGTCATATCGAGCACCTGCTGCACGGTCGCGTCGCCGTAGCCGGTCCCTTCGAGCGCCGGCACGTACGAGGCGATTGCACGACCGACGTCGACGATGCCGTCGTCGACGAGCGTTCCGATGACGAGCCCGCAGACCGACTTCGAGACGCTCATGAGCAGGTGCTGATGGTCGCGCGTGAGGCCGTCCGCGTACCACTCGGCGACCGTGTCGCCGCGGTGCAGCACCACGAGTGCGTCGGCGAAGGTCGACTCGAGCCGCGATTGCAAGTCGGGGAGCGCGTCGCCCAGCCTGCCGAGCCCGAGGGGAGGTTCCGCGGCCACCGGCGCACGATGGGCGATCTCGACGGTCGGCACGAGTTCGCGGACGTTCGAGAACGCCCATCGATTGTGCGGCGCGTCCTGCCAGGTATCGAGGGTAAGGGCGTGGGCGTCGGTGCCGCGGTAGCGGGGGAGTCGGTCGGCGACGCGGCCGTCGGGAAGAATGTCGGTCACGGGAGCATGCTCCGTTCGCTCGTGTCGGCTGGCGCATCCGCGGGCGGCGTCGCGCCCGGTGTTCTCGGCATAGCGGCCAGCAGCTGTTGCGTGTATTCGTGGGTCGGGGTGGTCAAGACGACGTCGGCCGGTCCGGTTTCGACGATGACGCCGCGCCGCATGACGGCCGCGGTGTCGCTCATGTAGCGCACGACGTCGAGGTCGTGCGAGATGAGCAGGTAGCTCAGGTCGTAGTCGCGTCGAAGTCGCTGCAACAGGTTGAGCACCTGTGCCTGCACCGACACGTCGAGGGCGCTCGTGGGCTCGTCGAGCACGAGCAGGCTCGGCCGCGTGGCGAGCGCCCTCGCGATGCCGACTCGCTGGCACTGGCCGCCTGACAGCTGGTGCGGCAGGCGTTCGGCGTGCGACGACGCGAGTCCCACCTCGTCGAGCAGCTCGTGCACGCGGGTCGTCAGTTCGCGTCGACGCAGCGTCGTGTGGGTGCGCAGTGGCTCGGCGATCGAATCGTGGATGGTCATGCGGGGATTGAGCGCGGCAACGGGGTTCTGGAAGACGACGCCAGTGCGGGCGCGGAGTCGGCGCAGGTTGCCGCCGCTCATCGCCCCGAGGTCGTCGCCGTCGACGACGCTCGTTCCCGAGGTGGGCTCGAGCAGTCGCAGGGCGCAACGCGCGACCGTGCTCTTGCCCGAGCCGGACTCGCCCACGAGGCCGAACGTCGTGCCCTTGGCAACCTCGAACGAGACATCGTCGACGGCGCGCACCTCGCTGCCGTGCGAGCGGAAGACCTTGACGATGCGATCGACGGTCAGAATGGCGGTCATGCTTCACCTGGCTTCCGGCACGCGACCTCGTGCAGCGTGCCGACGGGTTCGGGCAGAGGATCGATCTCTCGGCACACGTCATCGGCGACTGGGCAGCGATCGGCGAACGCGCATCCGGAAATACCGAGCAGGTTGCCCGGCACGGCACCGGTGATCGCCTCGAGTGCCTGGCCGCGGCTGTGGCGTCCAGGAAGGGCGCCGAGTAGGCCGGCGGTGTACGGGTGCTGAGGCGCGGCGAGCACGGTGCCGGTCGGCCCCGACTCGACGACGCGGCCTGCGTACAGCACGGCGACGGTGTCGCACACCTGCTGCACCACCCCGAGATTGTGTGTGATGAGCAGCACCCCGAAGTCGAACTGGTGCCTCAGGTCGAGGATGAGGTCGAGGATCTGCTTCGCGACGGTGACGTCGAGGGCCGTTGTTGGCTCGTCGAGCACGAGCAGGCGGGGCTCGCACAGAAGGGCCATGGCGATCATGGCGCGCTGCAGCATCCCGCCCGAGAGCTCATGCGGATAGCTGCGCAGCATGCGCTCTGGGTCGGGCAGGTGCACCAACTCGAAATAGTGCCGGATGCGCGCGTTCGCCTCGCGCTTCCCAAGCCTGCGGTGCCTGGCCAGCACATCTCGCATCTGCTGCCCGAGCGTGAACACGGGATTGAACGCGGTGCCGGGGTTCTGGAACACGATCGAGACGATGTCGCCGCGGGCCGCCGAGGGCGTGCCGAGCGGTTGCTCGACGCCGTCGAGCACGATGCGCCCGGACGGTTCTGCGCCTTTGGGGAGGAGGCCGAGGACGGCCAATCCCGTGAGGCTCTTGCCGCATCCGGTTTCGCCGACGACGCCGAGCACTTCGCCCGTGCCGATCGAGAGCGAGATGCCGCGAACGGGCACGTTGGTTCGCGTGCCTCGGTCGCTGAACGCGATCGTGAGGTCTTCGACGAGGAGGAGTTCGTTCATCGTTTCACCTGCCGCGGGTCGAGGAGGTCTCGCAGCGCATCGCCGACGAGGTTGAAGCCGAGCACCGCGATGAAGATGGCGAGGCCGGGGAACGTCGAGATCCACCACTGCGTGAAGATCACGCCGCGTCCCTCGGAAACCATGAGGCCCCAGTCGGGCTCGGGCGGTTGTGCGCCGAGGCCGAGGAAGGCGAGGGCGCCGGCCGCGAGGATGACGCTGCCGACGTCGATGGTGGCCTGCACGAGCACGGGAGTCATGCAGTTGCGAAGGATGTGCCGGGGAACGATTCGCCATGCGGGGACGCCGGCGGCTCGTGCCGCCTCGACGAACGGTCGGTCGCGCAGCGAACGGGCCTCGGCGCGCACGAGTCGTGCGTACCAGGGCCACCACGAGAGGGCGAGCGCCAGGCCCGCGTTGGCGAGGCTCGGACCGAGGATGGCGACCGTGATCATGGCGAGCAGCAGCGGTGGGAAGGCCTGGAAGATCTCGGTGATGCGCATGAGCAGGGTGTCGAGCCATCCGCCGCGGTACCCGGCGATCGCGCCGAGGGGAATGCCGATGATCACCGCGACGACGACGACCGCGAGGGAGATCGCGAGGGCGGGAGGCGTGCCCATGATGATGCGACTGAGAACGTCGCGACCGAGCTGGTCGGTGCCGAGCAGGTTGGTCCAACTCGGCGCCAGGTTGCGCGCCGCAGCCTCGGTGACACCACGGCCTTGCTCGGGGAAGGGCGCGAGCCAAGGGGCGAAGATCGCGACGAGCACGAGCAGGACGATGATGATCGCGCCGGCCGCGGCGAGGCGGTCGGCGAGCAGAACGCGCAGCACATGGGCGGCGTTCATCCCGCGGAGCGGCAGGAACCTGGGGAGTCCGGAGGGTGCCGGGGTGGGGGCCTTGGCCGAGGCGGTGGCGGTCATGCGATCCTCACTCTCGGGTCGAGTCGCGACTGCGCGATGTCGACGACGAAGTTGGCGATCAGGTAGGCGGCGGCGCCGAGCAGGGCGATCGCCATGATTGCCGGGTAGTCGACCGCGAGCATCGCCCCTGCCGCGAACTGCCCGATGCCCGGCCAGTTGAAGACCACCTCGACGGTGAAGGTGCTCGTGAGCGTGTAGGCGGCGGCGAGGCCGATGATCGTCGTCGTCGGGGGCAGCGCGTTCTTGAGTGCGAGCTTCCACCGGATGAGACTGTCGCGCAGGCCGTAGGCGGTCGCGGTGAAGACGTAGTCCTGGCCGAGCACTTCGAGCATCGACGCCCGGGTCATGCGGGCGACGAGGCCGAGCGGGTAGGCGGCGAGTGTCACGGCGGGCAGGATCAGGTGGGCGAGCCCGTCGCCGTACGCGAACCAGTTGCCTGTGATCAGGCTGTCGAACAGCGGGAACCCGGTGACCGACGTGATGGGGCTCGTGTATTTGATCTCATTGCTGAACTGTCCGGTCGCCGGCAGCAGGCCGAGCCCGCCGACGAACAGCACCTGCAGCAGCAGGCCGAGCCAGAACGCGGGAACAGAGACGCCGCCGATCGAGAGGAACCTGATGGCGCCGTCGAGCAGCTGCCCGGGCTTCCGGGCGGCAATGACGCCGAGGACGATTCCGAGGACGACGGCGATCAGCATGGCGGCGACGAGCAACTCGAGCGTGGCGGGCAAGCGCGTTGCGAGTTCTTCGAGCACGGGGCGCTTGGTCGCGAGCGACATGCCCCAGTCTCCGACGAGCAGCCCGCCGAGATACGTGAAGTACTGCTGCCAGAGCGGCTGGTCGAAGCCGAGGTTCTCGCGAATGCGTGCGAGCTCTTCGGGAGGAGCCTTCGGGCCGGCGTAGACGACCGCGGGGTCGGATGGGATGACGCGGCTCAGGATGAAGACGATGATCGTGAGCACGAACAGCACGAGGAGCGCCGTTGCGAGCCGAGTTGCGACGAATCGCAGCATTGTGCCTCCTGGGCGGGCGGGATCTGTCCGTGGAGTTGGCGTCACGGTGGGAGCGGGGTGGGTTGAGGCCCGCCCCGCGTGCGCCGCAGCGTGATCGTTCACGCTGCGGCGTCGCTCACGCCGCCGGCTTGATAGGGGCGAAGAACGTCGTGAACGGGTAGTTCATGTTGTACTCGCCGACGTCGATCCCCGGCGGTACGAGGAGCACAGCGCTCGGGTCGTACAGGAACGCGCCCGGTGCCTGATCGACGAGCAGTGTCATGGCTTCTTCGTACTTCACCTGGGCTGCGGCGCGGTCGGTGCCGGTCAGCGTGGCGGCGTCGTCGATGAGGGTGTCGTATTCAGGGTTGTCCCAGTAGCTCAGGTTGAACGACGGAGTGTCGCTCGAGTGGAACAGGGAGTACAGATTGTCCGAGCCGGCGTCGCTGTATGTCGGCCAGTAGTAGAGAACGAAGATGTCCTGCGCCGTCGCAGGGTCGGCCTTGCCGTTCTCCCATTGCTGGTTGAAGAGTTCGGCCTGCACGGTGACCTCGACGCCGATCTGGGCGAACGAGTCCTTGATGAGCGGCACGAACCTGGCCTCGCTCGAGTTCTCCGACGAGTAGCTGAGCGTGAGGTCGATACCGCCGTCCGGGTATCCGGCCTCGGCGAGCAGTTCCCGCGCCTTTTCGAGGTCGTACGTGTACTGCGGAATGCTGTCCGAGGCAGGGAAGACGCCGGCAGGTACAGGCCCGTATGACTGGGTGCCGTAGCCCTGGCCGCCGACATCGATGATGTCGTCGTAGGGGATGGCGTAGCTCAGGGCCTGGCGAACGGTCGGGTTGTCGAGCGGCGGGCGCTGGGTGTTGAAGAACGCCAAGAAGTTGAACGGCGAGGCCGATTCGCGCACCTCGGCGCCGATCTGGTCGGCGACCGAGCCGACGTTCTCGAGGGGAATGTTCGTAGCGAGATCGACTTCGCCCGCGGTGAGCATCTGCTGCGCCGTCACGGCGTCTGGAGTGATCGAGATGTCGACGACGTCGTAGTGCGGCGCCGCCTCGGTGTTCCAGTATTCCTCGTGGGCCTCGAGCACGACTTCGTCGCCGGGCACGTACGAGCCGATCGTGTAAGGGCCGGTGCCGGCCGAGACGCCGGCCTCGAAGTAGGTCTCGTCCGTCGCCGCTGCTTCGAGGGCCTTCGGCGAGACGATCCAGGCGCCGTAGGTGGAGGCGGCGACAAGGTCCATGGGCGCCGGGTATGAGAGGTGCATTTCGATCGTCGAGGCGTCGGTGGCTTCGATCGACTCGACAGGCGCCCAGATGAACGAGGCGCCGCCGTTCTCCTTCGCCGCTTCGATGCTCGTCTTGACGGCTTCCGCGTCGACCGTCTCGCCGTCGTGGAACGTGACGCCCTCGCGGATGTCGAAAGTCCAGATCAGGCCGTCGTCGCTCGTCGACCAAGATTCGGCGATGGCGGGGGTGAACTCCTCTGGTGAGCCGTCTGGGTTCTTCCACAGCAGCGGCTCGTAGATGTTGCCGAGGTAGAGGGCCTCGGTCGAGAACGATCGCACCGGGTCCCATGTGGTGATTGCGGCGGATGCGGCGACGCTCAGCACCGAGGTCGACGTCGACGGCGACCCGGCACCTCCCGCGCAACCTGTGAGGACGAGTGCGCCAGTCGCTGCGAGAGCAACAGGTGCGAGTGCGCGGCGGCCGGGCGCTCGGGTGACTTCCATGTCTGCCTCCAGTGTTGTGCCCGTGGGGGGCTGGATGCAGGTCAGTGTATGGAATCTGGGTATACCTGAATACTACTTGTAAGTGCCTACTGTGATGGCGTAGAGGTATCACATGGACCTTCGACTCCTACGGTACTTCTTGGCGGCAAGTCAAACGGGGTCGCTCCACGCGGCGGCCGGGCTCGTGCACGTCGCGCAGCCCTCGCTGAGCCGACAGATCCGGCGGCTCGAGGTCGATCTCGGGTTCGAGCTGTTCGAGCGTTCGGCGCGCGGTCTCACGCTCACCGCCGCAGGCCGCGCGTTTATCCCAGTTGCAGAAGACCTTGTCGCGCGGTCGGTGCGGGCCGCGAGCACGGCCCGCCACATCGCGCGCGGCACCGTGGGCGACTTCACGCTCGTCTCGGCGCCGACGACGGTGGCCGACATCATCTCGCCGTTCATCGTGCGGGCGGGGCGAGCCGGTGTCGTCGGCGATGTCGTCGAGCGGATGCCCGAGGGGGTCTACGGGGCCATCGCCGACGGCACGGCCGATTTCGCGGTCGGCACGCGCATCCCGCCCGCCGAACTGCGCTCGGTCGTGATCGGGCATGCGTATCTGTGGGCCCAGATGCCCGCCGAGCATCCGCTCGCGTCGTCGGTGAGCATCCCGATTTCGCAACTCATCGAGCATCCGCTCATCATGATGTCTCGTGCGCATGGCGTGCGGCAGATGTTCGACGCGGCCGCGGCTCGGGCCGGCCTCGCATTTTCGCCAACCCTGGAAACGCAGTCGCCCTCAACCGCGCAGGCGCTCGCGGCCGCCGGGCGTGGGGTCTGCATCTTGTCGGACGACTCACGATTCGACCTCGCGGCCGTGCCGATCGCGGCGCCGGAGGGCGAGCTCGTCATCACGCTCTACGGGGTGTGGGACGCGATGCATTACGCGAGCCCGCAGATCGAAGCTTGCCTCGACGAGCTCGGAGACTTCATCGCTGAGCTGTACCCGCGCTCGTATTCCGGGCGGGGGTGACCTGATGCGCGACCCGACTGCGCAGGCACGTCCGCGCGGGCGCATCCGGGTGCGTAGGCACGGCTGCGCGGGGAGGGCGGTGCGCCGAGCTGTGCCTGGGACGATCGGCGTGCTGTTCTGCTGTTCCGTCGCCCTGCTGTGTTGCCGTCCTGCCGGCCCACCGGCAACCCCGGTTCGCCCGGCGTCGATAGACCGGCGAGAATATCCGGCGTGATCTCCGCGAACGACGCTGCGTCAGCCACCGCACCCACCTTCGACGACCCGGCCGACGCGCCGGACGCAAGCGATCTTGGGCGCCTCGCGCGCATCCGCGACGCTTTCGTCGCCGCCGACTACACGGTCGCGGGCGTCGAACGGTTCCTCGGGGACGAGGCGGCCGACGGGCTGCACCGCGACCTCCTCGTTCCCGCTTCGATACAAGCGGCGGCGGGGGCAGATGCCGAGCCGGGTCTCTCGGCGCTCGTGCGCCTGTTCCTGCTGGCCGAGCGGGTCGAGCGCGACATCGTCCCCGCTGCCGACGACCTCGTCGCCGCGCGGCTCGCCGCGAGCGACGCAGGCGCAGGCGCCGACAGCTCGCACCTCGTCGCGCTCGTCGACGTGCGGCCGTACGCGGCCGACTCCGGCCTCGACACGTGGGTGTGCTCCGACCTCGGCGGCGTGCAGCTCGGCGCCCGCGTCGCCGAGGGGGTGCCGCGGCCGCTGCGCCGCGATCATGTCGTCGGTATCGGGCCCGCGACCGCGAACCTCGCCCAACTCACCCCGCGCGACGAGGTCGAGCGGGCCCTCGACCTCGGGGTCGGCAGGGGGGTGCAGGCCATCCACCTGCTCTCGCACGTGCGGCACGTCGTCGCGACCGACATCTCGGCGCGCGCGCTCGAGGTCGCCCGCGTCAACCTGCTGCTTGCCGCGCCCGCCCTCGGTATTGACCCCGAGCGTCTCGACGAGCGCGTGAGCCTGCGCCTCGGCAACCTCTTCGAGCCCGTCGCCGGCGAACGCTTCGACCTCGTCGTGTCGAACCCGCCGTTCGTCATCACGCCGCGCTCGACGGGTGAGGGCGCGAGCGACCAATACACCTATCGCGACGGCGGGCGGCCGGGCGACGCGATCGTCGAGGGCCTCGTCCGCGGGATCGACGACGTGCTCGCGCCCGGCGGCGTCGTCGTCATGCTCGGCAACTGGGAGGTGCACGACGGCGACGCCTCGTGGCACGCGCGCATCGAGGGTTGGCCCGGCGACGACGTCGACCTGTGGATCGTGCAGCGCGAGCGCGCGACGCCGATCGAGTACGCCGACATGTGGCTGCGCGACGCCGCCGAGAACGCCGAGCTCGCGTCGTGGCGGCAGGCCTTCGTCGCGTACCTCGACGACTTCGCCTCGCGCCGGGTCGACGAGGTCGGCATGGGCATGATCGTGCTGCGCAAGCGCGACGATGCCGCGGATGCTGCGGGCGCGGTGAGTGCGATCGGTGCGGCGGATGCGCCGGGTCGCGATGCCGGGACGGGTGCAAGCGGTCGCCCGCTGCGCCTCTTCGAAGAACTGACGCACCGACTCGAGCAGCCGCTCGGGGAGCGCGTTCGCGGCACGCTCGATCGCGTCGATTGGCTGCGCGGGCTCACCGGCGACGCGGCGCTCTGGGACGAGACGCTCGTGGTCGCCGGAGACGTCAGCGAGGAGCGCCACTCGAGGCCGGGGGACGAGGATCCGGCCGCGATTCTGCTGCGCCAGGGCGGCGGATATCGCCGCACGTACCCGTGCTCGACGGAGTTGGCCGGTTTCGTCTCGGTGTGCGACGGCGAGCTCGCGGGCGGTCAGATCGTCGCCGCCCTCGCCGAGCTGCTGGGCGTCGACGCGATCGCGCTCGGCGATCAGCTCGCGCCGCAGGTGCGCGACCTCGTGACATTCGGTTTCCTTGAGCCCGCCTGGATGTAGGCGCACGTCAGGCGTAGCCACGCGTACCCACCGGGGGTACCCTCGAGGTATGGCAAAGACTGCGAAGACCGAGCTTCCCGAGGTGTCGGCCGCCCCCGTGTCTGCTCCCGACCTGACGACGTCGGCCGCATCCGTCCTCGTCGACGAGCCGGCGGCCGGCGGGGATCACTGCTCCGCGCACGAGGCGACCGGGCATCACGGGTACGCGGGTGATGCGCAGGCGCTGCAGAACCGACTCAAGCGCGTCGAGGGGCAGGTGCGCGGCATTCAGCGCCTCATCGACGAAGACACGTATTGCATCGATGTGCTCACGCAGGTGAGCGCCGTCAAGTCGGCGCTCGACCGCGTCGCCATGCTGCTGCTCGAGGACCACCTGAGCCACTGCGTCGTCGGCGCGGCTGAAGCGGCCGTGACGAGCGGCGACGCGACCGAGGTGAACGAGAAGGTGCGCGAGGCGTCTGCTGCCATCGAGCGCCTCGTCAAGAGCTGACGGCCGCCCGTCGAATCTGTGCGCAAGAGATTTCGTGGTTTTGGAATATACCCCCTGGGGGTATGGTTGAGGTCAGTGAAGCACTCATCGCACGACAAATCGGAGGAGAACTCATGAGCACGATCACCGAATACGCCATCACCGGCATGACCTGCGCCCATTGCGAAGGCGCCGTCGCCGGCGAGCTTCGGCGGCTCGAGGGCGTCGAGCACGTCGACGTGAGCGCCGGGCGTGGCTCGGCGATCGTCACGAGCGCTGCGGTGCTCGACTTCGAAGGCGTCCGCGCGGCCGTCGACGACGCCGGGTACGAACTCGCCACGGCCTGATCGCCGTTCCTCCCACTCCCCACCACGACGAAAGAAGGTCGACATGAACGTCGACAAGGATGCACCAGGTGCAGAAGCGCGCGCCGTCGGCCCGGCCTCGGGCGACGTCATCACCCTCGATCTCGAAGGCATGACGTGCGCGAGCTGCGCCAACCGCATCGAGAAGCGGCTGAACAAGACTGACGGCGTCGAGACCACCGTGAACTACGCCTTCGAGCGCGCCAACGTGCGCGTGACCGACCCGGCCGCCGCCGCGAGCGCGCTCGGCGACGCCGACACGCTCGCCGCAAAGCTCATCGCCGACGTCGACTCCATCGGCTACAGCGCCCGCGAGAACCTCGGCAGGCGCATTCGCTCGGCCGCCGCGTCCGCACCGGTCGCCCCGGCGCCGAGCACTTCAGGCCTGAGCACTTCAGGCACGACCGCCTCGGAGACGCCGACGCACGAGCACGACGCGAGCCGCGCATCCGAAGGCATGGCCGCCGGGCACGACGCCGGTACGACGCACGCGGGACACGGCGTTGTCGAGCACGCAGACCACGCGGGCGCGCAGGAGCACGGCGAGCACGGCGAGCACGGCGAGCACGGCGGCATGCACGACCACGGCGACGAGACCCCCGAAGCCGCCAGGAAGCTGCTGCGTCGGTTCACGGTGAGCGCGGTGCTGACGGTGCCGATCATCCTGCTCGCGATGATCCCCGCGATCCAGTTCCCGGGGTGGCAGTGGGCGTCGCTCGTGCTCGCCCTGCCCGTCGTGACCTGGAGCGCGTGGCCGTTCCACCGTGCAACGCTCAAGAACGCGCGCCACTTCGCCGCGTCGATGGACACGCTCGTATCGATCGGCATCACCGCCGCCACCCTGTGGTCGGTGTACGCGCTGATCTTCGGCGGCGCGGGCATGATCGGCATGCGGCACGGGTTCGAGTGGACACTCGAACCGAGCTCCGGCGCGAACAGCATCTACTTCGAGGTCGCCGCCGGCGTCACGATGTTCCTGCTGCTCGGCCGGTACATCGAGGCGCGAGCCAAGCGCGAGGCCGGCGCCGCGCTCCGCGCGCTCATGGAGCTGGGTGCTCCCGACGCCGAGGTGCTGCTCGACGACGGATCGAGCGAACGCCGCCAGGTCGAATCGCTGCGCGTCGGCGACCGCTTCGTCGTTCGACCCGGCGAGCGCATCGCGACCGACGGTGAGGTGCTCGAGGGAGTCAGTTCGGTCGACACCTCGATGCTGACCGGTGAATCGGTACCGGTCGACGTGAGCGCGGGCGACACCGTCACCGGCGCGACCGTCAACACGTCAGGACGACTCGTCGTGCGCGCCACCCGCGTCGGCGCCGAGACCCGTCTCGCCCAGATGGCGCAGATGGTTGAAGACGCGCAATCGGGCAAGGCCAAGGTCCAGCGGCTCGCCGATCGCATCTCGGGCGTGTTCGTGCCGATCGTGCTCGTGCTCGCCGTCGTGACGTTCGCCGCGTGGGCGCTCTTCGGGCCCGGGCTCGAGATGGCCTTCACGGCCGCCGTCGCGGTGCTCATCATCGCTTGCCCTTGCGCGCTCGGCCTCGCCACGCCGACCGCGATCCTCGCTGGCACGGGGCGTGGCGCCCAGCTCGGCGTTCTGATCCACGGGCCAGAAGCGCTCGAGGCGACGCGCAAGATCGACACCGTCGTGCTCGACAAGACGGGCACCGTCACGACCGGCAAGATGTCGGTCAGCGGGTTCGAGCTCATCGGCAGCGCGCGCCCCGCCGAGGTCGCGGGTCGCCCAGCGGGCGATGGTCCGGATGCTCGGGTCACCTCCCGAGACTCCGTGTTGCGCCTGCTCGGTGCGGCAGAGGGCGCGAGCGAGCACCCGATCGCGAGGGCGATCGCGGCGTATGCGGCCGCGGAGCTCGCGGACGCATCGCCCGCCCACCCGGGTCGCCCGGCACCGACCGCTCCTGTCATCGAGGAGTTCCGCAACGAACCCGGGTTCGGGGTGTCGGCCGTGGTCGATGGCGTGCACGTGCGCGCCGGCCGCCTCGACGAGGTCGTCGACCTCGGCGAGACCGCGGCAGCCCTCGTGTCCAACGGCGGCACGCCGGTCATGGTGTGGCTCGACGAACTGCCGACCGCGGTCGTGACCGTTGCCGACGGCATCAAGGCGACGAGCGCATCCGCCATTCGCCGTTTCACGGCCCAGGGTATTGAACCGATCCTGCTGACTGGCGACCGCGAGCAGGTCGCGCGCCGGGTGGCCGACGAGGTCGGCATCGAGACGGTGTTCGCCGGCGTCATGCCGGAGGACAAGGTCGCGACGGTCGAACGGCTGCGCGCCGAGGGGCGCACGGTGGCGATGGTCGGCGACGGCGTGAACGATGCGCCGGCGCTCGCGGCGGCCGACCTCGGCCTCGCGATGGGCGAGGGCACGGACGCGGCGATCGAGGCGAGCGACATCACGCTCGTCGGCGGCGACCTGAACGGGGCGGTCGACGCGATCCGACTCGCCAAGTCGACCTACCGCACGATCATCGGCAACTTGTTCTGGGCGTTCGGCTACAACGTCGCGGCGATCCCGTTGGCGGCGCTCGGCCTGCTCAACCCGATGCTGGCGGGTGCCGCGATGGCGTTCAGCTCGGTCTTCGTGGTGCTGAACTCGCTCCGGCTGCGGGCATTCCGCGGCGGGAAGTAGCCGGCGGTGCGGCGGGCCCCGCAGGCTCTGCAGCGACGGGAGGAATTGCGTCCGTCGAGCAGCTACCGAGTCGGACATTCGCCGCCGAACGTCGGATAACGATTGTCAGGGCAGGTAGCGGGCGCCGGCGGTCGTGCGCGGGGCTACTGATTGGGACACGAGCTACCGAACAATCGGTAGCTCGTGTCCGAATCGATAGCCGTCTGGAGCGGCACCGAGGAGACGATCGGTCGAGCTCGGCGTCAGTCGAGCATCCCCAGGATGCGCTCGACGAGTTCGCCGTCCGCATCGCCGAAGGCCCTGAGTTCGGCGAAGTGGTCGAGCCCCTCGCGCCCCCAGTACTCGACCTCGTGGCCGGCCGACTTCCACGCTTCGACGAAGTCGAGTGCCTGGCGCTCGAACTCCGACGGCTGGTCGAGCCCGAGCGTCACGAGCAACTTCGGCGAGGCTTCGGGCACCTGGAGCGCCGGACTGTTGCGCAGGATCTCCTCGCCCGTGAACTGCAACTGCCGCTGCATCCACACGTAGTAAATCGGGCGCAGGTCGTAGATGCCGCTGATCGCGACCGCGGCGCTGATCGGGTTGTCGATGCCGTAGAAGGCCTGCCAATCGGTGCACAGCAGCATCGTCGTGAGGTGGCCGCCCGCGGAGTGGCCGGTCAGCACGATTCGGTTCGGGTCGCCGCCGTGCTCGGCGATATGGCCGTGCACCCAGGCCGTCATCGTGCGCATCTGCCGCACGATCTCGTCGATCGTCACGGTCGGTGCGAGCGCGTAGTTGGGAACCACGACGGTCGCGCCGCGCTCGACGAGCCCCTTCGCGACGAAGCTGAACTCGCTGCTCGACAGCGAGCTCCACCAGCCGCCGTGAATGAACACCACCACGGGCCCGCCAGGCTCGCCGTGAAAAATATCGAGCGTCTCGTGCACGGTCGGGCCGAACTGCACGCCGAGCGTCGTGCGGTGCTCGTCGCGGGCCGTCGCGCTCGCCCCGACGAAGAAGTCGACGTAGACGCCGAAGTCGTCGACGGCTCCTTCGACGTCGTAGGCGCGGTCGAGGGCCTCTCGGTCGGTGAAGGTGACGCCGCTCGGGGCGCGGTACAGCGTGGTCATCGGAGCTCCTCGGTGGTCGTGGACTGATCGGTGGGTCGTCGAGGTGGTCGGGGTGCCGCCGGGCTCAGACGAGCAGCGAGAACGGCGCCTCGATGCGCGCCGCGAGCGCGCCGACGAACTCGGCGGCGACCGCCCCGTCGATGACGCGGTGGTCGGCTGAGAGCGTCACGTTCATCACGCTCGCGACCTCGATCGCGCCGTCGCGCACGACGGGCTGCGTCTTCGCGGCGCTGACCGCGAGGATCCCCGATTGCGGCGGGTTCAAGATCGCCGAGAAGTCGTCGACCCCGTACATGCCGAGGTTCGAGACGCTGAACGCCCCGCCCTCGAGCTCGCGCTGCTTGATGCGTCCCGCCTTCGCCCGCTCGACGAAGTCGCCCATCTGCCGTGAGATCGCCCCGACCGACATCGACTCGACGCCGCGGATCAAGGGCGTCAAAAGCCCGTCCGGTACCGCGATCGCTACTGCGATGTCGACCGTCTCGAACGACCGGATGCTCTCGCCGACGACGATCGAGTTCGCGGCGGGCACGTCGACGAGGGCGCACGCGACGGCCTTGATCACGAGGTCGTTCACCGATACTCGCCTGCCGCCATCGCCGATCGCGGCGTTGATGTCCTTGCGCAGGGCGAGCAGCGCATCCACCTCCATGGCGCGCGTCACGTAGAAGTGCGGCACCTGCGTCTTCGACTCGGTGAGTCGGCGCGCGATGGCGCGTCGCATCGGGGTCATGGGGGTGTCGGTGAAGCTGGTGCCGGCGTCATGACCGGATGCGGCGGGTGCGCTGACAGCACCGGATGCGGAGGGTGCGCCCGGTGCGTCCGGCGCGGGTGCGGCGACCGCCTCGGGTGTCGCGTCGATCGCGCGCAGCACGTCGGCGCGAACGATCCGTCCTCCCGGGCCGGTTCCCGCGAGATCCGTGAGCTCGACGCCCGACTCGCGCGCGATCTTGCGCGCGAGCGGAGAGGCGAAGAGTCGCTCGCCGCCATTCGCCGCGGCACCCGTGTCGACCGCAGCATCTATGCTCGTGTCGGCCGCAGCATCCGCATTTGCCGCAGCAGCGCCGGCCGCAGCAGAGTCACCCGCGCCGCCCGCAGTATCCGCACTCGTGTCGTCCGCAGCATCCGGGACCGTCTCAGCATCGCCGCCGGCCGCAGCCGCGCCGGCCTCGGCGAGCGCGGCCTCGAGCTGCACGGGACCTTCGCCCTCGGCGAGCAGCACGGCGACGGGGTCGCCGACCGCGACGCGCGCGCCGGGCTCGACGATGAACCGGCCGATCGTGCCGGTCGACTCGGCTTCGAACTCGACCGTCGCCTTCTCGGTCTCGATGTCGGCGATGGGGGTGCCGGGGGTGACGGCGTCGCCCTCGGCGACGAGCCAGGCCTGCAGCACGGCGTCGGTCGCGTCGGCGACGACGGCGGGCATCGTGATGATCGTTGGTGCCATGTCGTGTCTCTTTCGTTCGACGTCGGAATCGAGGACGGCGTCGGTCAGGCGCGCCCGCGGCCGCGCTCGACCTCGGCGAATCCGGCGAGCACGTCGTCGAGGTCGGCGTTCGCGGCGGCCTCGAGCACCTTCGAGATGGTCGGCGAGGCGAGGCGCCCGGTGACGCGCTGAATCGGCTGGTCGAGGTAATCGAACAGACGGCGCTGCAGTTCGTCGGCGAGCCAGCCGCCGTACGACGTGCCGCGGGCGCCCTGCTCGACGATGAGCACGTTGCCGGTCTTGCGCACCGACGCGGCGATCGTGTCCCAGTCGAGCGAAGTGCGGTCGAGCCAGCGCAGGTCGACGACCTCGGCGTCGAGCTCAGGGCGCGCCTCAGCGGCCTCGAGGGCGAGGCCGACCATGTTGAGGTACGAGAGCACGGTCACGCCGGACCCCTCGCGGCGCACCGCCGCGCGGCCCACCTCGAGGCGGCCGTCGAGGGTCGCGGGCACCTGGTCGGTGCGGCCGTAGAGATCGACGTGCTCGAGCACGAGCACCGGATCCTCGAGGTCGAGGGCCGTGTTCATGAGGCCCACGTAGTCGGCGGCGTTCGACGGTGCGACAATGCGCCACCCCGGGTAGCTCGCGAACAGGCCCGCCGGGTCCATGGAGTGTTGCGAGCCGTACCCGGCGCCCATCGCCACCTTCGAGCGCAGCACGATCGGCATCGCCGTCTGGCTGCCGAACATGTGCCTGGCCTTGCCGACCTGGTTGAAGGCCTGATCGGCGGCGACCATGAGGAAGTCGGAGTACATGTACTCGACGATCGGCCGGTATCGGCCGGTCTGCGAGAGCCCGCCGGCGAGGCCGGTGAACGCGTTCTCGGCGATGGGGGTGCCGAGCACTCGGCCCGGATATTTGTCGGTGAGCCCGCGGGTCGCGCCGTTCGTGCCGCCCTTGAGTCGGTGCACGTCCTCGCCGAGCACCACGATTCCGTCGTCGCCCGCCATCCTGGCATCGATGACGTCGGCGATCGCGTCGACGAAGCGGCGCTCGACCGCGTCGGCCGGCGTGCCCGCGGCCGGGTCGACGATCGGCCCGTCGTAGCGGGGCTCGCCGAGCACGCCGTCGTCGACCGTGGCGGTGTCGGGCCACGCCTCGGCGCGGATTCGTCGGGCGCCCGGCTTGCCGTTGGGGTCTGGCTCGAGGAATTCGGCGGCGATCGCCTCGACCGACGAACGCACCCGCTGCACGAATGCGTCGTAGTCGTCGCGCGTCGCGGTGCCGCGCTCGGCCAGCGTCTCGATGACGCGCTCGAGCGGGTCGCGGGCGCGCCACTCGCGCTCCTCGGCCTTGGTCCGGTACCCGAATGCGCTACCGGGGAACGGGCCGTTCTGGTGGAAATACCGGTAGGTATCGGCCTCGACCACGGCGGGGCCCTTTCCGGCGCGCATGTGCGCGACTGCCTCCTGCATCGCCGTGAATACGGCGAGCACGTCCTGCCCGTCGACCCGCCACGACCGAATGCCGAAGCCCGGCCCCCGCGCGCCGAGCCGCGTCTCGCCGGTCACGTCGTCGACGAGCGTCGACACGGCGTACCTGTTGTTCTCGATGAAGAAGCAGAGCGGCAGCTTCCACGCCGAGGCCAGGTTGAAGGTCTCGAGGGTCGAGCCGATGTTGGATGCGCCATCGCCGAAATACG
The DNA here is from genome assembly GCA_052086425.1 of Pseudoclavibacter sp. Taxonomy (GTDB): domain Bacteria; phylum Actinomycetota; class Actinomycetes; order Actinomycetales; family Microbacteriaceae; genus Pseudoclavibacter. The sequence goes on from JBQDJW010000005.1 coordinate 18,462, forward strand.
TGACCGTCACGTCGGCGTCGAGGTCGCCCGCCGCATCCGCGTCGCCCGCCGCGCGCTGCGCGTCGTGCAGCTGCGCCCACGCGTTGCCGGCGGCGAGCGGAACCCCGCCGCCGACGATGGCGTTCGTGCCGAGCCCGCCGATGCGGGGGAACTGCAGGTGCATCGAGCCGCCGCGGCCGCCCGAGAAGCCGTCGCGCAGGCCGAGGATCTCGGCGAGCGTCTTGTGCAGGAACTCGCGCAGCTCGCCCGCTTCGCTGCCGGGCGTTTCGCTGAGCCGGTAGCCGTCTTGGAAGAACGACAGCCCCTTGGCGATGAACTGGTGGTGGCCGCGGTGCGTGCCGTTCACGCCGTCGCTGCCGCGCAGCGCGAGCACGGAGCCGACCGCCGCGGCCTCCTGGCCGATCGACGAGTGCGCCGGACCGTGTACGAGCCCCTGCGAGGCGAGGTCGAGCACGACTTCCTCGAAGACGCGCACGACCGACATCTGCACGAGCATCGTCTCGAGCAGTTCGGGCTTCGCGCGCGACCAGTCAGCGGCCGTCGACGCGAGTTCAGTGCACTCGGTCGCGTACTTCATGGGTT
>JBQDJW010000006.1:0-19019 GCA_052086425.1 Pseudoclavibacter sp.
CGTGCTGCGGGTCGGTGAAGACCTGCTCGCTCCGACCGAACTCGACAAGATTCCCCTGATGCATCACAGCGACCGTGTCCGAGATTGAGCGCACCACGTTGAGATCGTGACCGATGAACAGGCACGTCAGATGCAGCTCCCGTTGGAGCCTGGCGAGCAGTTTCAGGATCTGCGCCTGGATGAGGACATCGAGCGACGAGGTTGCCTCGTCGCAGACGATGAGTGCCGGCTCGAGGGAGACCGCACGGGCGATGGCGACGCGCTGCGCCTGTCCGCCAGACAACTCCTGCGGACGCCGGAACCGGAAGTCGTCGGGCGGGAGGCCGACCAGGTCGAGCAACTCGTCGACGCGGGCGCGACGGGACTGCGCGCGCATCGATGTGTGGCCGCGAAGCGGCTCAGCGATGACGTCGCCGATTCTCCACCGCGGATTCAGTGATCCGAACGGGTCCTGATAGATCATTTGCAGATCGGCGTACATCTCGGCGAGTTCCCGCTGACGCAGACCGACGAGCTCCGTGCCCTGAAACGTCACCGTTCCGGCCTTCGGCGCCTCGACCCGCACGATCGCACGCGCGATGGTGGACTTGCCCGATCCCGTCTCGCCGACGATGCCGAGGGTCGTTCCCGCCATGACGTCGAAGGAGACGTCGTTCACGGCTCGGACGACACCCGTCTTGACGCCGCCGGGCCCCCGCGACACGTATTCCTGAACGAGCCCGCGCACAGAGAGGATCGGCACCTCGGCGAGGGAGTCGCCCGGTTCCGTCACCGACGCGACCCGCTCGCGGCGTTCGGCCGGCAGCTTCGAGAACGCGCCGAGCAGCTCCTTCGTGTAGGGCTCGCGCGCGTCGTCGAAGAGCAGTTCGGGCGCGACATGCTCGACGACCGAGCCGTGGCGCATGACCATGACGTCGTCGGCGTAACTGGCTGCGAGCGAGATGTCGTGGCTGATGAGAATGATGGCCATGCCGAGGCGCGTCTGCAGCTCGCCGAGCAGTTCCATGATCTTGGCCTGCGTCGTGACATCCAACGCCGTCGTCGCTTCGTCCGCGATCAGGACCTTCGGGTTCGAGGCCAGCGCCATCGCGATCACGACGCGCTGCCGCATCCCTCCGGAGAGCTGATGCGGGAATTGCTTGTATCGCAGCTCCGGATGAGAAAGGCGCACCAGATCGAGCAGCTCCATCGCTCGCTCGGTCGCCGGACGCCGCTCCATCCTGCTGTGCACTCGAATTGCCTCGAGCAGCTGATTGCCGATACTCATCGTCGGGTTCAGCGAAGTCGCCGGGTTCTGGAAGACCATCGCGATGTCACGCCCGCGGATGTCGCGCAGAGACGCGTGATCGAGCCCGAGCAGCTGCGTGTCACCCAGTTTCGCCGAGCCCGTCACCCGTGCGCTCGGTGGCAGCAGCCCCATGAGCGAGCGCACCGACACCGACTTTCCCGACCCCGATTCGCCGATGATGGCGAGCGTGCGACCGCGGCGAAGCCGGAAATCGACCCCGTTCACGGCTTCGATCATCGTTCCATGGCGGAGGAAGGCGACCCGCAGCCCTTCGACCGTCATGACCACCTGGTTCTGCTCGCCCGGAGGGGAGTCGGCATCGTTCATCGGGTGCGGCACTCCGCTCGTCGCCCGCCTCTTCCGCGAGACGTCCATGTTCGTCTGAGCCTTGTTCGTTGTCATCGGGTGCTCATCTCGTCTCGCAGGTTCTCGCCGAGCAGGTTGAACGAGAGCACGGTCACGAGCAGAGCGAGGCTCGGCCACAGCACGAGCAGCGGCGTCGCCGACAATGCTTGCTGCCCCTCGTGGATCATGTTTCCCCAACTGGGAGCGGGGGCCGGGATTCCGAGGCCGAGGAAGCTCAGCGCCCCCTCGGCCACCATGATCAAGCCCATTCCGAGCATGGCGAAGCTCAGCAGCTGCGGCGCAACGTTCGGTGCGATATGCCGCCCGAGCACGAGCCACCACGGGGAGCGGGCGAGACGGGCGGCCTGGATGAACGGCATGCTCACGACGCGCAGCGTCGCAGAGCGCGCGATGCGCGCGATGGCCGGGACGCCGAACGCGCACAGGGCGAAGATCGTATTGGTGAGGCTGGGGCCGAGGGCCTGCGCGATCGCGATCGTCAACACGAGCGACGGAAACGCGATGAAGACGTCGAGAACTCGCATGATGATCGTGTCGGCCGTGCCGCCGAGATAGGCCGAAAGCGCGCCGAGGGTCCCGCCGACCGCGAAACCGATCAGTTGCACCGAGATCGCGACGATCAATGAGGCGCGACCGCCGTGTATCAGTCGAGAGAGCACATCGTTGCCGTTCACATCCGTGCCGAGGGGATGCCCATCGCTGCCGACGGGAAGAGAGCTGTCGAGGACGTTGCCACCGACGGGCGCCGGCAGCGGCAGGACGAAGGGCCCGACCATGCAGAGCAGGAGCAGCATGGCGACCAACGAGGCCGGGACCCACACGAGCAGTCGGCGGCGAATGCGAGCCATGCGAAGGCTGCGCTCGCTGTCGTGGGCAGGAGTGAGCAGTGCCGCGGTCGGTGTTTCAGTGACTGCCATAGCGAATCCTTGGGTCGAGCACGGCGTACATGACGTCGACGATCAAATTGGCGAAGATCGCCACGGCGGCGAATATGAACACGCAGATCTGCACCACCGCTACGTCGTTGGAGGTCACCCCTTCGAGCATCATGACGCCGAGTCCCGGCATCGCGAAGATCTGCTCGATAATCACCGTCCCGCCGACGAGCGTGCCGACGTTGAGACCGACGATCGTGAGCAGGCCGAACGAGGAGTTTCGGAATGCGTGGCGCCACAGCACCGTCCAGGGGCCGAGGCCCTTCGCCAGCGCGGTGTCCACGTAGTCGGCCGAGTTGATCTGCTCGACCAGGTCGCTTCGGAGGAAGCGGGCGTAGAAGCACGACAACGGGACGGCCAGCGCGAGAACTGGCATCAGTACTGAGCGGAGGTTTCCGATCGGATCGACATCGAAGGCGACGAAGCCGACCGACGGCAGCATCCGCAGGACGACCGCGAAGACGAGGATCAGCAGAAGTGCCAGCACGAAGTTCGGCACCGCGAGCAGCATCATCGACACCACCATCGCGATTCGATCGAAGAAGCCGCCCGGTTTGCGAGCCGCCAGCAGCGCCACGGGAATCGCGATGCCGAGCGAGACGACGAATGCGAGCGCCACGAGTTCGATCGTGACCGGGGTGCGCTCCGCGAGCAGTTCCACGACGGCCCTTCCGCTGACGGACGAGACGCCGAAGTCGCCGGCGAGCGCGGCGAAGAGCCACCCGAAATAGCGCTCGTACCACGGTCGGTCGAGCCCCATGGCTTGGCGGATAGCCTCGACCTCCGCTTCGCTCGCCTCCATGCCGGCCTGATTCCGTGCCGGGTCGCCCGGCATCATCTCCATGAGGAGGAATACCAGCGCGCTGACGGCGAGGAGGAGCGGGATCGCAACCAAGACGCGCTTCGTGACGAGCCGCAGAAGGGGCGAACCCGTGATCCGGACGACGAGCCCCCCTCGCTTCTCGGCGTCGGAGGGGGCCACCGATGCCGTCCGCGTCATTGCTCGATCCAAACCCTGTCGTAGAGGACTGCCGTGTTCACCACGAACGACGGGATCGGTTCGTCGAGGCCGGGGCCGTGCACACCGGGACGGACCACCTGGGCGGGGGTGAACGCGATCCCGAACGGACCGTACGCCTCGTCCGAGATGATCTTCGCGACTTCCTGGTAGGCCGCCGCGCGCTCGGCCTCATCGACCGTCGCGATGCTCGCGCGCAGGGCCTCGTCCAGCGGGCTCAACAGGTCGCGGTCCACCGCGTCCGATACGCTCTCGGCCCCCTCCGGGAGCGGCGTCCCGCTGTATGCGGAGGTCGACCCGAACCGGATCTGCACGCCGATCCCGGTCGAGGGGTCCCACGCGCCCGCCGTCTGCAGCATCGAGTTCCAATCCCCGGTCGTGAACTTGGTGATGATGTCGCCGAGCGGCTTCGCGTCGAGCGAGACCGTCATCCCGGCCTCCTGCCACTGCGTCTGGAGCGCTGTTGCGACCGGCCGGGCCATTCCCGTCTCGATGGTGCCGAGCTCGACGTCGATGCCACCGAGCTCCGCGACGAGTTCGGCCGCCTTCTCGGGGTCGTACTCGCGGTAGCCCTCGACCTCGGGCTCGTGGAACAACCCGCCAGACCCGGTGAAGCTCTGTGAAATCTCGCTTTCGCCGTTGTAGAGACCTTCATTGATGGCGTCGAAATCGGTGGCGTAGTAGATCGCCTCGCGTGCGCGTTTATCGTCGAACGGCGCCTGCCGCGTATTCAATTGAACGACGTACGGCGATGTCGGCGCTCCGTGGTGGACCTCGACCCCCGGATTGTTCTCCGCTTCGGTGAGCAGGTCCGTCGAGCTCATCCCTTCGATCACATCTCCTTGACCCGACGTCAGCGTTTGATAAAGGACCTGGTCGCCGCTGATCGATTGGAAATTCAGGGTGTCGAGATACGGCAGCCCCTCTTTGAAGTAGTTCGGGTTCTTCTCCAAGCTCAATCGCTCGTTCTGCCGGTTTTCTGTGACGATGAATGGGCCTGCGCCAACGGGAGTCACGCTGAACTGCTGTGCGCCGAGTTCCTCGTATGCCGACGGCGATGCGATGTTGTTGAAGTTCGAGCCCGGAAATGAATTCATGAACGCGCCGTTGACCGACGCGAGGTGCACCTCGAGGGTCAGGTCGTCCACGATCTGAAAGGTGCCCAGATGGCTCATGACCCGGTCGCGGTCGACGTCTTCCGGGAGTGCCGCCCAAAGGCTGTCCATGAATTCTTCGCTGTGCTCTTGCGGATCGATGCTCGTGTCGAAGTCAACGGTCGGCGCTCCCGTCGACCCGGAGTTCAACTGGCGGATCCAGTTCCACAGCACCGCTTCCGCGTCCATGGGGGTGCCATCGCTGAACGTGATTCCCTCGCGCAACGTGATCGTCACCTCGAGTTCGTCATCCGACCACTCGAAGCTCTCCGCCTGATTGGGGACGAGGCGTGCATTCGCGCCGTCAGGGTCTGCTTCGACCGTGAACAGCCCTCCGAAGATCGAGCCGTTCTGCGGCAGGTTCGCGCCCGTCGAGTTGCTCGTCGCCGGGTCGAGGCCGGTCGCCCAGCCTCCCGCGAATCCTGCGTCGAGCAAGACCGTCAAGTCGCCGCCGGATTGGGGTTCACCGGCGTCTCCGCCGCCGGTGTCTCCGCCGCCGCATGCGGTGAGGAGCATGCTGATACCGGAGACGAGCGCAATTGTGCGCATGTTTCTTTTGCTGCGTTGTGAATTCATACCTGCTCCTCGTTGAGCTTCCATATGAGTGACCGGGCGAGCGGCGCGTCATTTGTCGCTTCGGATCGTTATTCGCCGGCCATGCGTGTGTTCCAGGACTTTCCGGATAGGGGGTGGAATATCCTCGTCCGGTACAACGTCGCCGAGCGACGTGCGTTCACGTTTTCGGCGTGGCGCGGGGATTCGACCGCGCAGGCGGCACCGACATTACCGGCGCCGAGCACGGGCGAACCGTCTCACGATGAGACGGCGCGGGATCAGACCTCGATCGCGCGGAGCGACGTGGGGTTCTTGAAATGGCGTACCGTTTCGACGATCGTCGAAACTCCCGCGTTGTCGGCCCCTGCGACGACGATCTCGATCTGGCCGGGCGTCGCGAGCACCTTGAGTGGTTCGCGCGCAGATGGGTCTACCTCGATCGCATCCGAATGTTCGACCGGCACGCGCCACCTCGTCGCCCTCGAATGGCCGCCCTTGCCCACGAGATCGAGGTGCGCGAGGTCCCGCTCCGATAGCTCGGAGAGAAACCCGCGGATGTCGTCCTTCGTCCACCCGCCGTCGTGCAGCATCTGCGCATGCTCCGGGCTCAGCACGAGGCAGATCGACGACACGTCTTCGAGGACGACCCCGCCCGTGCGGGAGGCGCTATCCGCGATGTCGAACAGCAGTTGCTCCGGGTGCGAGGTCTGACGAGCCTCCAGGAAGACGGTGCCTCGAGTGAGCATCGCAGCGACAGTGCTCTCGTCCGGGGCGAACCCGCGCTCCTCGCGAAGCGAGGGCCACGGGTTCGCGGCCTCGTTCTCTGCGATGCAGCACGTGTACTTCGCGGGCGTTCCCTGCGTCGCCTGGTCGAGGAGGTGGGGACGAAGACGGAAGACGTTCAGCGTCGCGAGCCGAATCGCGCGCCCGATCGTGGCGTTGGCCTGGAAGCCAGAGCCGAAGACATTGCCTGCACTGTTGATGCCGAGTCTCTCCGTGATCGGGCCGTTCACGACGAGGAACGGTGCGGTCCCGGTTGTGGATTGCCAGAGCGCGGTGCGCGAGATGCCGTAATCGTCGAGTGCCTGCCACGCCGCGATGACGACGGGGAGGTATTCGGGGCGACAGCCCGCGAGAACAGCGTTGAACGCCGCTTCGCGCACGGTGAGCGCACGATTGAGGTGTTGCATCCGGACGAGGATCGCGTCGGGATCCAGCGAGGTGTGCGCCAGCGCCTGCTCGAGCAGTTCCTGCGTCGGGGGCACGACCGGAAGCCCGTCGGTCCAGCCACGGCTCGTGTAGTACTCGATCGCATCGGCGCTTTCACGCCACGAGCTCGGCTGGTCGCCGACCGGCGTGAGTGCGTCCGGGTCGAGGACACCGTCGCTCGTCGTCGTGGATGTCATGGCAGAACTCCTTGCTCTTCGCGTGGTGGTCTTGGGGGATGGGCGTGCGGCCTGTCTGGCGTGGTTGCTTGTCGGGCGGGTCTCCGCGCCGCCTCGTCGTGCGTTCGACCGGTGTCGGGGCGTTCGCGCGGTCAGACCGCCGGCGGATCCCGGTTGAGGACGGATGTGATGTTGCCCGCGACGGTGCGGACTGCCGACGACATCACGGCGATCCGCGCCCGTTCGCGACGGCAGACGACAGAGAGCGCGGCGATCACGTCTCCTGATCCGGAGAAGATCGGGGCGGCCGCGCCGATGTGGTCCAGGGTCGCCTGCCGGTCGCTGATGGCGTGACCGCAGGCACGAATTCGCGACAGTTCCCGCCGCAACATGTCGGGGTCGACGTAGGTGTACGGGGTGCGGCGGATGAGCGGGGACGCGAGGACGTCCCGCTGCACCTCGGCGGGCGCGTAGGCGAGGAGCACGAGCCCGAGCGCGGTCGAGTGCAACCCGTATCGTCGCCCGATCCGGGCCCCGGCTGGAGCTCGCAAGCGCAGGTCGAGCCGTTCGAGCGACACCAGTTGGTGCCCGTCGCGGATGGCGAGCTGGACATGGCACTCGGTGGCATCCGCGAGGTGGTGCATCGGTGCTCGAGCCGATTGTCGGAGCGCAGCCCAGCGAGGCGCTTGAGCGCCGATCTCCCACAGGCGAAGACCGATCCGATAGGCGCCGTCTCGGTCACGTTCGAGCGCACCCCACGACGCCAGACGCTGCACGATCCGATACACCGTGGATAGCGGGATATCGGTCCGCCGGCTGAGGTCGGACATGGTCTGGCTCTCCGCGCCGACCTGAAACGCCTCGAGCACCGCGAGCGTGCGATCGACCAAGGACGTCGCGGCGTCACCGCGCGGATCGTTCTCGCCCGGGTCCGCGTGCTCGTCGCTCGAGTCGTCACGCGCCTCGGAGGCGTCGGCGGGGAGTTTCGTGGATGTGCGCATATCGTCGTGCCGCAGGGCGCCGCTCAGGATGCCGTCTTGGTCGCGTCGACCGCGTCGACCGCGTCGGACGTTTCGGCCGTCTCGTGGGCCAGGGCCGACATCACGCTCGCGAATCCAGCCTCTATCTGGGGGCGCAGCTCGGGGTGGGTGAAGGCATACGGGTCGCCGCGCTCGATGCTGCGCATGACCAGCGCGCCGACCTCGTCCGGCGTGACCCAGCGCGCCTCGGGCAGGCGCTGCCGAAGGTCGACCTCGGTCAGGCCGCTGTCGCCGCCGAGCTCGGACGGGCGGCTCCGCAGGCTGTGCTTGATGTTCGTCGACACGGTGCCGGGGTGCAGCACCGTGACACCGATTGCTGCGCCGTCAGTCGCGAACTCGGCGCGGAGAACGTGGCTGAGCGCGTCGACCGCGGCCTTGCTCGCGACGTAGGGGGCGAACCCGGGTGGCGACAAGTACATCGACATCGATGACGTGTTGACGAGCCATGCGCCGTCAGGATTCGCCCGCAAGTGCGGGAGGAACGCGTGGATTCCGTGGATGACACCCCAGAGATTGACGTCGAGCACCCACTTCCAATCGGCGAGCGCGATCGATGAGATCGGCGAGGCGGGGCCGACGCCCGCATTGTTGACGATCAGGTCGACCCGTCCCCGCGACGCCATCACTTCGTCCGCGAGAGTTTGCACGCTCACCGGATCGGTCACATCGGTGCGCACCGGGACTGCCCCGATATCGGCCGCGGCCGAGACAAGGGCGTCCTCGTCCAGATCGGCGATGATGACGGTCGCGCCGTGATCAACGAGGGCTTTCGCGATGCCGCGACCGATGCCGCTCGCTCCGCCCGTCACGACGGCGACCCGTCCGTTCCAATCGCTGATTCCTGCCATGTCGAGCACTCCTCATGCCACCCGAAGATGTCGCGGCTCGCCGGCGTTGGTGGCTCATCGGCGAGACGGTCTCAGGCTCGCTCAGTCGCGCACGCGTCGTAGGTCTCATTCTGAGTCTGCGACCGCAATCCGCCGCTCCCCGCACACGTCGCGAGGGCGCGTCTCAGGCTGAGACCCGAGATCGGGCGCTCAATTCCTAGCGTTATCCGCAACAGTGCCGGGGACGGATCTCGTTCCCCTGCAGTTGCTCAACGCGAGGAGGATCACCAATGCACATCGGAGTGAACTTTGGATTCGGCCGTGCCGACACGAGTGTGTCGGAGCACGACATCGTCACGAACGAGACGCACCTCGCGGTGCTGTCGGAGGAGCTGGGTTTCGATAGCGTGTGGGCGGTCGAGCACCACTTCACCGACTACTCGTTCTGCCCCGACAATCTGCTGTGGCTCGCGCACGTCGGCGCGAAGACCGAGCGCATCAAGCTCGGCACTGGCGGGGTGATCTTGCCGTGGAACGACCCGCTTCGCGTCGCCGAGAAGCTGATCATGCTCGACAACCTCACCGAGGGGCGCGTGATCTTCGGCATGGGCCGCGGCGTCGCCCGCTCGGAGTTCGAGGGCTTGCGCATTCCCGTCGGCGAATCGCGCGAGCGCTTCGACGAGATGCTGCCCATGATCATCCAGGGCCTCGAGACCGGTTTCATGGAGGGCGAAGGCCCCCACTACGTGCAGCCGCGCGTGCAGATCAAGCCCGGCCCGTACGCGAGTTTCGCCGACCGCATGTACACGGTCGCCGGCTCGGAGGAGTCGATGATCGCTGCGGTGAAGAACCGGATCAGCGTCATGTCGTTCCTGGTGCGCCCAGTCGACAAGCTCGTCGAGACGTTCAACCTCTTCAACGACAAATGGCGCGCGACCTGGGACGACGAGCCAGCCCCCGTGAGCCTCAACGTGAACATGTATTGCCATCCGGATGCCGAGGTCGCGAAAGAGCGCATGTATCGGCACGTGGGGGCGTTCTGGCAGCAGAACGTCGACCACTACGAGTTCACGGGCACGCACTTCGCCACCCAGAAGGGCTACGAGCGCTACGCGGAGAAGGCGCAGTACTTCCGCGACCGCGGCGTCGAGCAGGCCGGCCGCGACTACGCCGACGCGGCGATCGGCGGCACGCCGGAGCAGATCCTCGAGAAGCTCGACTGGATGCAGCGCGTCCTCGGGCGGTACGAGCTCGTCGTCGCGCCCGCGTTCGGCGGCATGCCGTACGACCAGGCCGAGGCGAGCCTGCGCCTGTTCGCCGAAGAGGTCGCCCCGAAGGCCCGCGTCGCCTACGACGCGCGCGTCGACGAGCAGCGCCTCTCGAAGCAACGCCTCGCGGCCGCGGGAACGTCGGCGTGACGCAGGAAGAGCTCGCCACCACCGTCGACGCCGGCGACCTCCGCTCCGCACCAGGCGCGACCCGGCGCATCGTCGACAGCGGCGTGCCGATGACCGCTCGCGACGGCGTCGTGCTGCGCTCGTCCGTGCACTGCCTCGAGGGCAGGCCCTCGCAGCCGGTCGCCCTCGTGCGCAACCCGTACGGCGAGCCGCTCACGCGCGGGTTGCCGATCGCGCCACTCCTCGCGGCCGGCTTCGCGATCGTGATTCAGGACTGCCGCGGCACGGGCGACTCCGACGGCGAGTTCGTGCCGTTCGAAGGAGAGGCGGCCGACACGCTCGACGCGATCGAGTGGTGCGCGGGCCTGCCGTTCTCGAACGGGCGGGTCGTCATGTACGGCGCCTCGTACTCGGGCATGGTGCAGCTCGCTGCTGCGGTGCATGCGCCGGATGCGCTTGCCGGCATCATCCCGATCGTCACGCCAGACGACTATCAGACCAGGCTCGCGTACCGCGGCGGAGCGTTCCAGCTCGGCCAGCTCACCGGCTGGTACACGATGAAGACGCTGCAGACCCTCGCCTACCGCGCGGGCCGCGGCGAGAACGTCGGGCCGCTGTTTGCCGCGTTCGGCGCGCACGCCGCCGACCCGTACGGCTCGGTCGCGAGCGGCCGCCTCGTCGACGCGCCCGTGGTCAGCGAGGTGCTGCCGGCCTGGCGCACCTGGGCGACGAACGACACGACCGGCGACTACTGGCCGCGCATCAGCTACCGCGACGGTCGCGGTGCGGTGGACGTGCCCGGCCTGCACATCGGCGGCTGGTTCGACCTGTTCCTCGGAGGCACGATCGGCAACTTCCGCACCCTGCGCGAGGGCGCCGCGACCGAGCGGGCGCGCACCGGCCAGCGCCTCATCGTCGGACCGTGGCAGCACACCGACCAGAGCGGCACGATCGGCGACCTGTCGTTCGGGCCGGCCGCCTCCGCCGCGGGTCTCGGCCTCGAGGGCATCGTCGCCGAGTTCGCGAGCGCGGTCGCCCGGGGCGACGACGAGCTCCCAGGACCGCCCGTTCGCCTCTACGTCATGAACGATGGCTGGCGCGACGAACATGAGTGGCCGCTCGCCCGCACGGTGTTCACGCCCTGGTACGTGCAGCCTGGTGGCGGGCTCTCACCGAACGCCCCTGACACATCTGGTGCCCCTGGCGCATCCGGTGGCCATGGCGCATCCGGTGTCGGCGCGGTCGCCTCGTCCTACGTGCACGACCCCGCGAATCCAGTGCCGATGATCGGCGGCCAGTCGGGCATCATGTCCGGCGGCATCGACGGCGGCACCCAGTGGACGGCGGGGCCGCGCGACCAACGCGCGCTCGCGGGCAGGCACGATGTGCTGCGCTTCGCGGGCGAGCCGCTCGCCGAGGACACGGAGGTCACCGGTCCCGTCGAGGTCGTGCTGCACGCGTCGACGAGCGCGGACGACGCGGACTTCGTTGCGCGGCTCGTCGACGTCTTCCCCGACGGGCGCGAGCTCGGTGTCGTCGACGGCGTCGTTCGCGCGAAGTTCCGAGACGGGCAGGACGCGGTGAGGCCGGTCGCGCCAGGCGAGGTCACCGAGCTGCGCATCGACCTGTGGGCGACGAGCTGGGTGTTCCGAGCCGGCCACCGCATCCGCGTCGATGTCTCGAGCTCGTCGTACCCGAACTGGGACGTCAATCTGGGCGGCCTCGCCAACAACGCCCTCGCCGAGCCGAGCACCGGAGCGACCGCGACGCAGCGAGTGCACCACAGCGCCGCGTATCCGTCGCGCATCGTGTTGCCGATCGTGCCGAGGGCGTGACGTGATCGGTGCCCGCAGCCGGACGCCGACCGCGCGGTCGGGCCGCGCGGTCGGGTGGCGAGGACCCTTGGAGCCCTGCCTAATCGGCGCCGCGGATGACGATCTTCTCGGTCGACACGGTCTCGGTGTCGGCCTCGCCGTTCGCGATCTCGACGTACACGCAGGCCTGCTCGCCGAGCAACTCGCGGATCGTGCCGCGGAACTCGGCGACGACGGGGCCGAGCGCGTCGATCGAGGGAACATTCGCGACCGTGACTCGCACTCCGGCGAACGTCGCGTCGGTCTCGTCCGTTCCCGTCGAGACCTCGAGCACCTCGCCGACGTAGGGGCTCTCGAGCAGCACGTTGCGGATCTGGTCGGCGATCTGAGTGGTCACAGTGTCCCTTTCGCAGTGTTCGTCCCAGGCTACCGGGCAGCCGCGTGATTGATCTGTTCGGATGCACGATGGTTGCGGTGATTCGTTAGAGCAAAGCAACAAGTCGTCACGGCGAACATCACGTATCGATAACGGCATTGTGTCCGAGTTTGCCTGGGCGCGGGCCGGTCGCCGACGCCCGCGACCCCGCGCCTACAATCGCTGCGTGACCGCCGCCGAAACGCCAGATGACCGCCAGCCGAATCCCAACGCATCCACGTCGCTGCCGACCATTGCGATGCTCGGCGTCGGCAATATGTCCGGCGCCGTGCTCGCCGGTCTCACGCGCGAGGGATACGGCCCTGCCGAGCCGATCCGCGTCACGAACCGCTCCGAGCAGCGTGCCGCAGCGAACCGGGGCCCGCGCGTCACCGCGACGGCGACGGAGACGGTGCCGGACGCGAACGTCGACGCGGTGCGCGGGGCGGGCATCGTCGTGCTCGGCGTCAAGCCGGGGATGATCGCGGGCCTGCTCGACGAGGTGCGCGACGCAATCGAGCCGCATGCCGTGGTGATCTCGGTCGCGGCCGGCGTCACGATCGCAGCCATCGAGTCGCGGCTCGCGCCTGGAACGCGCGTCGTGCGCACGATGCCGAACACCCCATCGACCCTCGGGCTCGGCGTGACGGGCATCACGCCGGGAACGGCCGCCGACGACGAGGCCGTCGGCTACGCGCGCGCCGTGTTCGACGCGGTCGGCGAGGTCGTCGAAGTCGATGAGGCGCAGATCGACATCGTCGCGGGCATCTCGGGCTCGGGCCCCGCCTACGTCTACCTCGTCGTCGAAGAGCTCATGCGCACGGCGCAGGCGCTCGGTCTCGACGAAGACCGCGCTCGCACGCTCGCCGTCGGCACCGTCCGCGGCGCGGGCGCCATGCTCGCCGCCAGCCCCGAGCTCGCCCCGGCCGAGCTGCGCCGCCGCGTCACGAGCCCTGGCGGCACGACCGAGCGCGCCATCGAGACCTTCCAGAGCGGCGGGCTCGGCGACCTCATCGAGCGGGCCGTTCGCGCGAACGTCGAGCGCTCGAACGAGCTCGCCGCCGAGAACGCCTAGGCCGAGTTGGCGACCGCGATGGCCCGGATGCACGACTTCACCGAGGACTGCTATGCGGTCCTCGGCGTGGCTCGTGATGCTCCCGACGAGGAGATTCGCCGCGCCGCGCGCTCGAAGCAGCGGGAGGCGCATCCGGACCTCGGCGGCTCGTCGGAGGCGTTCGTGCGCGTCAGGCTCGCGGCCGAGGTGCTCACCGATCCGTCGATGCGGGCCGAGCACGACGCGTGGCTCGACAGCCGGGGCCGTGGCGGGCGGCGCCTGCGCGTGCAGCGCCGCGGTTCGCGGGCGGCCCAGGGTACGCGCGGGCGCGGCCGGGCCGGGGCTGCCGGGCCTGGTGGGTCCGCCGAGTCTGCGGGCGGGGCGCCGCAGCAACCATTCGGCCCGACAGGTGCCCGCCGCGCACCGGGCACCTACGTGCCGAAAACCGAAGCGGCGCCACCAGACCGCATCCCGAAACCGCAGGCCGACGTGCGGCGGATGGCGTGGTTCCGCACCGCCTGGCGCGAGGCGCCGCTGCAGTGGCCGCCGGCCGTCGCGAAGCTGCCGGCGCTCACGGCGCGCGAGCTCGGGCTGGTGATCGCGCACACGGTCGTCATCGTCGCGACCGTGCTGCTGCTGTCGATCCCGGCCTCGATCGCTGTGTGGCGGGTGCCGTGGTTCGGGGGCGAGCCGCTCGCGCTGTGGCCGCTCGTCGCGGTGTTCGCGCTCGTCGGCATCGCCTGGATGCTGTGTCGGGTGTTCGTGCGCGCCCGCGTCTTCGCGCGCATCGCGTACGGGGCGACGCTCGTCGCGTCGATCGCGCTCGGCGCCCTCTCGCTCGGGATCGCGCTCGTCACCCTCACGTTCTCGCCCGACCTCTTCACCGACGACACCTTCGTGCGCACGATCGTGCAGGTCGCGCTGTTCGCCGCGTACGCGGCAACCGGGTTCGCGCTGTGGCGGGCGCTCGAGTTTCGCGTGCGCGCGACGATCCGCGAGCGGTTGCTCGTCGACCTCGCCCAGTCGTCGGCACCCGGCGTCGACGAGCCGGCGCGCGTGTGGGGTCGCCCCGGGCAGGCCGCGATGGGCGGAGAGGACACCCCGATCGGCGTCAACCCCATGCGGGCGAAGCTCGCGCAGCAGGTCGTCGGCGAGGCGCTCGGGCAGCTGCAGCGCATGCCGAGCGTGCGCATCGTGCACGGCATCCGCGCCGCCGGGCTCGGCACGGTCGCGCACGCCGTCGTCGCCGGACGCAACATCGCGCTCATCGACGCCCAGCTGTGGCGTCCAGGCACGTACGGGGTCGGCGTCAACGGCATGATCACGCGCGACGGCGGCGAGATCACCTCGGCGGCGGCCGAGTTCCCGCACGTCGTCGAGCGGTTCCACCGGCTCTTCGGCGAGACGGCGAAGGTCAAGGGCTGGATCGCGGTGCTGCCCGAGTCGGAGGGCGAGCTCGACATCGACACGAGCCGCACGTGGCAGCGGGTGCGGCTCGCGACGCTGAACGACACGCTCCGCGAGGTCGGCGACTGGCTCGCGCCAGAGGGGGAGCGCGTCGACCGACTGCTGCTGCGCGACCTGCTGCGGCACCGGGCGTAGGCGCGCCGGGCGCCGGGGTTGGGGCAGGGGTGCCGTGCGCCTCGCCGGATACGTCTGCGACTCGACTCTGAGCACGTCTCCGGCGCGCGTCGCGTACCCTCGCATTCGTCCTGGGCACGCGCATCCGCCGCCGAGCGGATGCGCGGTCGCCGGGACGGCACCACCCCCAGCCGGCGCGCTCGAACCCGCTCGAGCCGCCGCAAACCGACCCGCGCATGCGCCGACTCCGGAGGTCACCACGATGGAAGCCCTGCTCACCGTCACCGATCTGTCGAAATCGTTCGGGGAGACCCTCGCGTTGCGGGGCGCGCAGCTCGAGATCAGCCGCGGAGAGATCGTCGGCCTCGTCGGCGAGAACGGCGCTGGCAAATCGACGCTCGTGAGCATCCTCGGTGGCTGGCTCACGGCCGACGGCGGCGAGGCGATCCTCGACGACGAGCCGTTCCGCCCGCGCACGCCGCAGGAGGCGCTCGGCGCCGGGGTCGGCTCGATCCGGCAGCAGTTCGAGGTCGACCCCGAGCACACGATCGCGCACAACATCTACCGCAACTCGTACAACGCCGACCTGCCAGTTGACGAGCAGGTCGAGATGGCTGGCGAGCTCATGGCGAGCGTCGGCCTCGAATTCGACCCGACACGGCGCATGGGCACCCTCGTGCGCGCCGAGCAGGCGCTCGTCGAGGTCGTGCGCGTGATGGCCGAAGAGTCGCAGCTGATCCTCATGGACGAGGTCGCCGCCACCTTCAACGACTTCGAGATCTCGCAGCTGCACGCGATCACGCGCCGCATCGCGAGGGCCGGCCGCGCCATCATCTACATCACGCACCGCATCGACGAGATCGCGTCGCTCGTGCACCGCGTCGTCGTGCTGCGCGACGGACTCGTGATGCGCGAGTTCGCGCCGCACGCGATGCCGCGCGCCGACATCGCCTACGAGATCACGCAGCGCGAGCTCGCGTTCGGTGAGCGTCCGGCGCCGCTCGGTGAGTTCCGGGGTGATGGGCCGGATGCTGCGGGCGCGACGGGTGGCGACGGTGCGGATGCGTCGGGTCACGACGGTGCCGATGACGCGGCGGGCGGCTCAGGAAACCGCGCACGGCTCAAGGTCAAGGCACTCTCGACGCCGTCAGGGGCCGTGCGCGACGTGTCGTTCACGCTCCGCCGCGGCGAGATCTTCGGCCTGACCGGCCTGCGCAGGGCCGGCATGACCGAGCTCGCCTCTGCCCTCGTCGGGGCGGCGCCTGCCACCTGGAAGACCTATCGCAAGGATGGTGCAGACGTCGAGCTGCGCGCGGCGGGCGACGCGGTCGGCCTCGGCATCGGGTACCTGTCAGACCGCGACGACGAGCTCGGCCTGCAGACCGAGCAGTCGATCGCCGAGAACCTCGTCGCCGACCGAACGCACGCGTCGGTGAGCGAGGAGTTCGCGGCGCTGCGCGAGGCGGCGGCGCAGGTGCAGCGGCTGCGCATCTCGGGATCCGGCGTCGGCGGCGGGGTCGGCGAGCTGTCTGTCGGCAACCAGCAGAAGGTCGCGGTCGCGCGCTGGATGACCTCCGGGTGCGACGTGCTCGTGCTCAACCATCCGACGCGCGGCATCGATGTCGGCGCCAAGCACGACATCACCGAGATGCTGCATGAACTCGCGGCCCGGGGTACGACGATCGTGTTCATCTCGTCCGACCTCTCCGAGCTGCTCGAGATGAGTCATCGCATCGGTGTCATGCGCGACGGCGAGCTCGTGCTCGTGCAGGACAACGCCGACGCGACCGAGGACACGCTCATGGCGGCGGCCCTCGGCGAGGACGTGTTCCAGGACGACGACGAGCCCCAGGACGACGCCGGCGGCGGGGATGTTCCGGGCGACGAGTTCTCCAGCGGCGGCTTCCCTGGCGGCGAATTCGCTGACGGCGGCTACCCGGGCGGCGGCGCGTGGCCGGCCCCAGGCGCGCCGGGAGTTCGGGTCGATGGCGGCCGCCGGCAGCGCCGCGCCCGCCGCGGCGCCTGACGCGCTCACGTTCTGGGGTCTGGGGAGCTGCAACTGCCAGCGCTCCTCGCTCCGAGCTCCCTCGTCCCAACGTTTACTGGTCGGTTGTGGCGAAACTGTTCGGCCCAGTAACGCCACGACTGCACACCTAGCGGACCAAGTGAGGCGTAGGGCTTGGCGCGCTGCGGGGAATCCGTTCGAGCTATGGCGCCGGCGGCGCCGCCGGGCCCCCCACCGCCGCGTCGCGGCCGAACAGCTTGCGCTCGAGGTCGCGGGTCGCGGCGACCACCGCGTCCACGTATCGTTCGCGCGCCGCTCGCACGCGCTGGATCGGCCCCGAGATGCTGATCGCGCCGTGGGCTGCGCCGCGCGCATCGAGGATCGGGGCGCTGATCGCGGCCAACTCCGACTCGCTCTCGCCGTCATTGATCGCGTAGCCGCGCTCGCGGGCCGCGTCGAGCTGTTTCAGGAGCGCGGCGCGCGAGCGGACCGTCGCGTCGGTCGCCGGTGCGAGCCTCGCCGACGGGTAGCGCTGCTCGAGCTCCTCGGGGGTGAGCTGCGCGAGGAGGCACTTGCCAGCCGCGGTCGCGTGCGCCGGCACCCGCGCGCCGACGCGCGACGCGGCCCGGATCACGTGCCCGCCCTCGACGACCGACACGAACACGATCTCGTCGCGTTCGAGCATGATCAGGTGGGCCGTCTCGCCGGTCGCGGCAGCGACCTGCGCGAGGAACGGCATCGCCTCGCTCTTGAGGTCGCCGACGCCGATGACCGACATGCCGAGCTCGACGAGCCGGTAGCCAGGACCGTACGACTTGTCGCCCGGGTTATAGCGAAGCAGCCCGCGCTCGAGCAGGGTCGTCACCATGCGGTGCGCCGTCGAGCGCGAAACGCCGAGCTCGCCCGCGACGTCGCTCGTGCGCAGCCACGGGCGATCCGCGAGCATGAGCAGGATGCGCGCGGCATTATCGACGGCCTCGATCGTGTAGCGACCGCGCGACTCGGGCGCGACGCGCCCGGCGTCGCCCGAGCGGGCGGCTTCGTCGGTGATCATGCGCCGATCCTCTCGCAACTGCCGGATGCGCGTGCTGCCGCCCCGCGCATCCGGAGCCAGGCGAAACCCAGCTCAGCTCGGTGCAGCAACGCTCACCGTGCCCTACTCGGAGACGTCGGGCGTGCCGTAGATGTGGAACTCGGGTGGGATGCGCGCGCCCCAGCCGGGCTTCGTCTTCCATTCGTCCGCCGACCAAATATAGGGCTCGCGGTCGGGTGCGAACTCGAGGTAGCCGCCGTTCGCGACCTCGATGCGGTTGCCGCCGGGCTCGCGCGTATAGAGGTAAAAGCCCTGGATCGCCGTGTGCGCCGACGGCCCCGCCTCGATGTAGATGCCCGCGTCGGCGAACATGCTCGCGGCGAGCAGCACGTCTTCGCGGCTGTCGACGCAGTAGGCGAAGTGGTGCAGGCGGCCCGAGCCCGACGTGTTCTCCTGCGTGTAGATGAGCTCGTGGCCCTGGATCGAGCTGCTCATCCAGGCGCCGGCCTCGGCGACGCCATCAGGTTGCCGGATGATCTCGTAGGTGCGGAGGCCGAAGCCGTCCTCCCAGAACTCGCGATTGCGGCGCACGTCGCGGGCGAGCAGATTGACGTGGTCGAGTCGCCGCACGTTCGCTCCGCGGCCCGCGTACGCCTGCACGTTGGTTGGGATCACGGCCCGCTTGCCTTCGGGGGCGACGTAGCGCTCCGTGTCGTAGTAGATGCGGAACGTGTGCCCGTCCGGGTCGAGGAACTCGTACGAGCGCCCGATGCCGTACTCGGGCTCGATCCAGCGGCCCGCGTGGCCGTTCGCCTCGAGCCAGGCCACGCGCCGCTCGAGGGCGGCCTGGCTTTCCGTGCGCCACGACATGTACTCGAGGCCGCCTTGGTTCGATGCCGTGATCTTGATCGACCACAGCTGGTAGTCGGCGTAGGCGCGCAAATAGGTGGTGTCGCCGTCCTCCGCGACGACGTCCATGCCGAGGAGGTCGACGAAGTACGCGAGCGTCTCGTCTGGCGTCGGCGTGTACATGGCGTGGTAGCCGAGGTGGGCGAGGTCGTATCCCCGCGCGTAGTCCGTCACGATGCGTCCTTGCTGTCTCGCGTGGTGGGTGTGGTGTTGGTGATCAGCGCTTCTCGACGGGGTTCGAGA
>JBQDJW010000007.1:0-15568 GCA_052086425.1 Pseudoclavibacter sp.
CGTTTCTGCTTCGTACCGTAGAGGCGTTCCTACAGGGAGTGGGACGTCAACAACGACAGAACAGGGGAGCACCTCATGGGTGGTAACGGCATGAAGGGTATGGTCATCGAGGAGGGCGAGCGCGTCGTCCAGCAGATCGGTGTCCGTATCGAGATGGAGCAGACCCGCATCACGGCGCTTCAGGCGATCATCGCCGCGCTGCAGGCCTCGTGGCACGGCGCCGACTCTGAGGCCATGATCCAGCGCCTCGAAGAGGCCGTTCAGGTTGATGAGCGTCTCATCCAGGCCCTCGAGGGCAAGCGAACG
Organism: Pseudoclavibacter sp.; assembly: GCA_052086425.1. GTDB lineage: Bacteria > Actinomycetota > Actinomycetes > Actinomycetales > Microbacteriaceae > Pseudoclavibacter. Next base: position 307 of record JBQDJW010000007.1, read on the forward strand.
GAGCTCCAGACGGACATCCAGGAGCAGGAGCAGACTTCGGCTCAGTAGTCGCTCGGCTTGTCCGAGTGACCCTCGGCGGTCGACTCCGCGTCACCGCCGCCCGCACCGAAAGGTGCGAACCCAAAACTCTCGCCCGACGAGGAGCACCTCGACTCGGGCATGGCGCCGCAGGAATCAGGCGCCGAATGTCATCACGACACAAAGTAAAGGTGGAGAATCATGGCTTTCACGCACGGCATGAACGTCGACGACGTTCGTTCGAAGGCAGACGCGACCACGACCGAGTCGACCAACACGTCGGAGTCGCGCGGTGACGCGAACGACACCATCCACAACTTCATCGCCGAGGCATGGTGGGGCCCCGACGCCGACACGTACCTCGACGACTGGATGAGCGTTGTCGACCCGCTGTACTCGCAGCTCGCCGAGCTCCTCGAGGTCATCGGCGTCGACACGCAGGCGCAGGCGCAGCAGCAGGAAGACACGTCGGCCAACTAGTCCGACGCACTCGCGAACGAGGCCGTCTCCGGAACGCGTACGCGCCATTCGGAGGCGGCCTCGCCGCGTCACTGCGGGGCGAGGCCTCGGGAGCCCGGCTCCAGACGGCCACGACCCGGCAGACGTATCGCTTTATCTCTTCGTGAGCGCCGCACGGCGCTCGTCTGAGGCAAACAGGAGGAACCCCGCATGATGCAGGGTGGTAACCCGGACGACATGGAGCGGGTCAAGGGCGTCATCGAGGCTGAGCGCGGCGAGGTCGAGCAGGCCCTCCGTGCGCTCCAGGCGAACGTCGACTCGATGATCCCCGACATCTGGAACGGGCCGGACGCCGACGCGTTCGTGGCCGAGTTCAACGACGATGTCGTGACGCGATTCGAGACCGTGCTCGCCGACATGGAGACGGCGGCGACCGAAATGGGCCGCAACGCCGACGAGCAGCGCGCCACGTCGACGTCCTAGCACGACGCCGCATCGCACTACGCGCACCCGAACGGGGCGTGCCCGCACCGGGCACGCCCCGTTCGGTCGTTCGACGCGGCCTCCGTCGCGGCGACCGTTCCGGATGCTCGATGGGCGGAGACCTCCGAGCCGCCGGTTGGCGACCGGTCGTCCGCGTGGAATCTGCACCCTAGGATGTGCGCGTGGGGTCACGCGGATACATTGAACCGCCACCCGGCCTTCTCGGCGACGCCGACCGGCCCGGTGGAACTGAAGCGGCGAGCGCATCCGGAGGTCCGGATACGCCGTTCGCGCCTCGAAGCGAGGGCCAGCGGGACGCCGCGCAGCCGCCTGTCGGGCAGTCGCCCGCCGAGCAGGGGTCGCAAAGCCCGGGGGGACCTCCGGCCGCGCCGGCTCCGCAGCCAGGGCCAGCGCCGCAGCCAGTGCCCGCGCCGCAGCAGCCGGGCGGGGCGCCCCGATTCAGGATTCGCACCGACGAACCGCCCGTGCCGCCGATGCCTCGACTGACACCGCCGGCTGCCGCCCCGCCGCAACAGGCCCCGCCCCAGATGCCAACGCCGCAGCAGGCCACGCCCCAGCAAGTCGCCCCTCAGACGCCTGGCCGCGCCTGGGTCGCCTCGCGCGCACCGACCGGGCTCGGACAACCGCTGCCGCCGTTCCCTCGCCTCACTCCGGCCGCGGCCGCACCCGCCCCGGCGCCGCAGGCCGGTATCCCGAACGGCGAACGGCAGCATCCGGATCACTCTCACTCGAGCGCCCAGCCCTCCGGTGCGGGGGCGGGAGCGTCGCCCAATGCCTCGCTGCCCGACTGGAGCCTCGTGCTCGCCGACGGCGTCGCAGTTCCCCTCTACGGCCCCGTCATCGTCGGGCGCAACCCATCGGGCGAACGCTTCCCAGGCGCGACCCTCGCGGCCGTGCCCGACACGACGCGGACGATGTCGAAGACCCACGCCCGCTTCTACCTCGATGACGGCGCGCCGATGGTCGACGACCTCGGTTCGACGAACGGCATCGCGCTGTTCCCGGGCGGCAACACGCAGGGCGCGATGGCGGTCGAGCCCGGCGCCCCGGCCGAGGTTCGCTCCGGTGACATCGTGCAGCTCGGCGAATACGAGATCACGGTCCGCCGCAACTGAGCTCGGTTCCCGGGGAGCGTCCTCCGTCCCCTGAGCTTGTCGAAGGGGCGTCCGGCCTGTCCCTTCGACAAGCTCAGGGACCTGGCGGGGACGGGCTCGGAATCCAGCGCGAGGAATAGGCCCAAGCGGCCCGGTGTTAGCATTACCGCGATGTTTGCGGGTCTCCTTCTTGGTTGCCGCAGCGGGTCTTAGCTTCAAGGCACGCCCTGCTGCGGCTGACTGTCGTGCCCGATCCGCTGCCCGAGGAGAACGTAATTGATGACTGAAACCGCCCACGAAGAGGCCGAGGCGACGGCGCCGCAGACGCTCGCCGAGAAGGTGTGGGATGCCCACCTGGTCGCGAAGGGCGCAGACGGCGCCCCCGACCTGCTCTACATCGACCTGCACATCATGCACGAGGTCACGAGCCCCCAGGCCTTCGACGGCCTGCGGCAGGCCGGCCGCCCCGTGCGCCGCCCCGATCTGACGATCGCGACGGAAGACCACAACACGCCGACCGTCAACATCCTGAACCGCATCGAAGACCCGGTGAGCCGTACGCAGATCGAGACGCTGCGCACGAACGTCGAAGAGTTCGGCATCCGCCTGCACTCGCTCGGCGACGCCGACCAGGGCATCGTGCACGTCGTCGGCCCGCAGCTCGGCCTGACGCAACCCGGCATCACCGTCGTGTGCGGAGACTCGCACACGTCGACGCACGGCGCGTTCGGCGCCATGGCGTTCGGCATCGGCACGAGCGAGGTCGAGCACGTGCTCGCGACGCAGACCCTGCCGCTCAAGCCGTTCAAAACCATGGCGATCAACGTCAACGGCACCCTGCGACCCGGCGTCACGGCGAAAGACATCATCTTGGCCGTCATCGCGAAGATCGGCACCGGCGGCGGCGCGGGCTACGTGCTCGAGTACCGCGGCACCGCGATCGAGGCGCTCTCGATGGAGGGCCGCATGACGGTCTGCAACATGTCGATCGAGGCGGGCGCACGCGCCGGCATGGTCGCACCTGACGAGAAGACCTTCGAGTACCTGCATGGCCGCGACCACGCGCCGAAGGGCGCCGAGTGGGACGCCGCGGTCGAGTACTGGCGCACGCTGCGTACCGACGACGGCGCGACGTTCGATGCCGAGGTCGACCTGAACGCCGACGAGCTCGAGCCGTTCGTGACCTGGGGCACCAACCCCGGCCAAGGCGTCTCGCTCAACGACGCCGTGCCGTACCCGACCGATTTCGACGACCCGGGAGACAGGGCGACCGCCGAGCGCGCGCTCGAGTACATGGCGCTCGAGGCGGGAACGCCGATGAAGCAGATCGCCGTCGACACCGTGTTCATGGGCTCGTGCACCAACTCGCGCATCGAAGACCTGCGGGCGTTCGCGTCGGTCGTGAAGGGCCGCACGAAGGCCGAGAACGTGCGCGTCATGGTCGTCCCGGGCTCGGCCCGCGTGCGCCTGGAGGCCGAGGCCGAGGGCCTCGACAAGGTGTTCACCGACTTCGGCGCCGACTGGCGATTCGCCGGATGCTCGATGTGCCTCGGCATGAATCCCGACCAGCTGGCGCCGGGCGAGCGCTGCGCGTCGACCTCGAACCGCAACTTCGAGGGCCGCCAGGGCAAGGGCGGTCGCACGCACTTGGTCTCACCGCTCGTCGCTGGCGCGACGGCCGTGCGCGGCACGCTCTCGAGCCCGTCCGACCTCGACCCGCTGCCGGGTGCCGTCGCGAGCGACGGCTCGGCCGACACGATCACGAAGGCGGTCGCGTAATGGAGAAGATCACCACGATCGAGGGCACCGCGGTGCCTATGCGCCGCACGAACGTCGACACCGACCAGATCATCCCGGCCGTGTACCTCAAGCGCGTCACCAAGACTGGCTACGACGACGCGCTGTTCGCGGGCTGGCGGACCGACCCGAACTTCGAACTGAACCAGCCGCAGTTCCAAAACCCGCGCATCCTGTTGCCCGGGCCGGACTTCGGCACCGGTTCGAGCCGCGAGCACGCCGTCTGGGCGCTGCGCGACTTCGGGTTCCAGGCCGTCATCGGCCCGCGCTTCGGCGAGATTTTCCGCGGCAACGCCGGCAAGCAGGGCCTGCTCGTCGGCGTCGTCGGCGAGGCCGAGATCGAGGCGCTGTGGGCGCAGGCCGACGCGAACCCGGCGACGGGCGTCGTCGACCTCGTCGAGCGCACCGTGACCGTGGGCGATCTGACCACAACGTTCGAGATCGACGATTACACCCGTTGGCGCCTGCTCGAGGGCCTCGACGACATTGGACTGACGCTGCAGAACGAGGGCGACATCACCGCCTTCGAGCAGCAGCGGGCAGCCTGGCGGCCGACAACGCTGCCGATCCAACACGGCACGCGCTGACCCGCGCACGTCGACGACCGAAGGGAATCCCAGGCTCGTGAGCACTACGTCGGAATTCGCCCTGCGCGCAGGGCAATACGTCGGCCTGGCGGCCGACCGCATCTCGTTCCGCGGCGGTCGCCCGCTCAACGGCCGCGTCGAGGTGCGCGGCGCTAAGAACCTCGTGACCAAAGCCATGGTCGCGGCGCTCCTCGGCGAAACGCCGAGCCTTCTGCGGCAGGTGCCGGACATCTCCGACGTGAACGTCGTTCGCGGACTGCTCGAGATCCACGGGGTCAAGATCGAGCGCGACAACGCCTCGGGCGACCTGCACCTCGACCCCTCGAACGTCGAGCGCGCCCACATGGCCGAGATCAACGCGCACGCGGGGTCGAGCCGCATCCCGATCCTGTTCTGCGGGCCGCTGCTGCACCGCCTCGGCGAGGCGTTCATCCCCGACCTCGGCGGGTGCCGCATCGGCGACCGGCCGATCGACTTCCACCTCGAGGTGCTGCGCAACTTCGGCGCCGATGTGCAGAAGCTGCCAGACGGCATCCGGATGCACGCGCCGAACGGCCTCACCGGCGCGAAGATCACGCTGCCATACCCGTCGGTCGGAGCGACCGAGCAGGTGCTGCTCACGGCGGTTCGCGCCCAGGGGCGCACCGAGCTGCGCAACTCGGCGATCGAGCCCGAGATCATGGACCTCATCAACATCCTGCAGAAGATGGGCGCCATCATCTCGGTCGACGCCGACCGCGTCATCCGCATCGAGGGCGTCGACCGGCTCACCGGGTTCAGCCACCGCGCGCTGTTCGACCGCAACGAGGCCGCGAGCTGGGCGAGCGCCGCGCTGGTCACCAAGGGGGACATCTTCGTGGGCGGTGCCAGCCAGCCCGAGATGCTCACGTTCCTCAACGTGTACCGCAAGGCGGGCGGTGCGTTCGACATCCAGGACGACGGCATCCGCTTCTGGCACCCGGGCGGCGAGCTCAAGCCCGTCGTGATCGAGACCGACGTGCACCCTGGCTTCATGACCGACTGGCAGCAGCCGCTCGTCGTCGCGCTCACGCAGGCCGAAGGCGTGTCGATCGTGCACGAGACCGTGTACGAGCAGCGGTTCGGGTTCACGGATGCGCTCAACACCATGGGTGCGAACATCCAACTTCACCGCGAGTGCCTCGGCGGCCAGTACTGCCGCTTCGGTCAGCGCAACTTCCTGCACTCCGCGGTCATCTCGGGGCCGACGAAGCTGCACGCCGCCGACATCGAGGTGCCGGACCTGCGCGGCGGGTTCAGCCACCTCATCGCGGCGCTCGCCGCAGACGGCGAGAGCAATGTGAGCAATGTCGGCATGATCTCGCGCGGGTACGAGAACTTCATCACCAAGCTCGAGCAGCTGGGGGCCGACTTCACGGTCGAGGGCTGACGGGCATGGCGAACGAAACACGAACGCCCTCGGTCTTCTGGGTGCTGGCGGCGGCGATCCTGCCTCCGGCCGGGTTGCTGTGGAACGTCAAGGTCGAGGGCGAACTGCCGACGGACGGGCCGTTCATCCTCGCCCCGAACCACAACAGCGAGATCGACCCCATCATCGTCGGCATCGGCACGTGGAAGGCCGGGCGGGCACCGCGCTTCATGGCGAAGGAATCGCTCTTCCGCATTCCGGTCGCCGGGTGGCTGCTGAAGGCGAGCGGGCAGATCCCCGTCTCTCGTGACCCGCGCAAGGGCAACCAGTCGGCGCTCGACGCTGCGAACCTCCTCGCCGAAACCGGCCGCGGCGTCATCGTGTACCCGGAGGGGTCGCTCACGCGCGAGCCCGACCTGTGGGCGATGCGCGGCAAGAACGGCGCGGTTCGGCTCGCGCTCGCCGCCGATATCCCCGTGTACCCGTGCGCCCAGTGGGGCGCTCAGCAGGTCATGCCGCGGTATGGGAAGTTCCGCTTCACGTTCCGCTCGCGCATCCGGATCCGGATCGGCGAGCCGCTCGACCTGAGCGCCTACCGCGATCGCCGCACGAGCGCCTCCGCCATGAACGAGGCGACCGAGCTGCTCATGACTCGCATCAACGGGCTGCTCGGCGAACTGCGGGGGGCGACGCCGCCGGCCGACAGCTATGACCCGCTCGAACACGGGCAGAGCGAGACCGGGCGCACGGCATGAGCGAGTGGTACCCGCCGACGACGCCGATCGGTGTCGTCGGCAGTCCGGCCGGCCGTCTCGACGGCGAGAGGCGCGGCCCGCAGGACCGGTCGGGGGAGCGGCTCGCCGTCATCGGCGGCGGCAGCTGGGGGACGACGTTCGCGAAGGTGCTCGCCGACGCGGGGCACGACGTCGCGCTCGCCGTGCGTCGCCCCGAGGTCGTCACCGAGATCAACGAGACGCATCGCAATACCGCCTACCTGCCTGGCGTCAACCTGCCGCTCGCATTGAGCGCGACGTGCGACGCCGGCGAGGCCATCGCCGGCGCGTCCGCCGTCTTTCTCTCGGTGCCGGCCCAGTCCGCCAGGGAGGTGCTCGCCGACCTTCGGCCGAGGTTCACGGACGACACGATCGTCGTGTCGCTCATGAAGGGCGTCGAGCGGTCGACCGGTGCACGCATGTCCGAACTCGTCAGTGACGTCGGTCGGGTCGATCGCGCCCGCATCGCTGTTGCATCCGGCCCCAATATCTCGCTCGAGATCGCGCGCGAGCAGCCGACGGCGATCGTCGTCGCGTCGAGCGCACAGGCGACCGCCGTGCGCGTCGCGCGGCTCGCGCGGAATCGCTACCTGCGCTCGTTCGTGAACCTCGACGTCATCGGCACCGAGTTCGGCGGCGTGCTGAAGAACCTCATCGCCATCGCCGTCGGCATCGTCGACGGTGTCGGCTACGGCGAGAACACGAAGGCGGCGGTCATGACGCGCGGCCTCAGCGAGCTCACCGACTTCGCGGTCGCGATGGGCGCCCGCGCCGACACGATGACCGGCCTCGCCGGGCTCGGCGACCTCATCGCGACCTGCCAGTCGCCGCTCTCGAGGAACTTCACGGCGGGTCGGCTGCTCGGGCAGGGGTTCAATTTCAGCGAGGTCGTCGCCCGCATGGAGCAAACCGCCGAGGGACTACGCTCGGTCGGGGCGATCTTGACGCTCGCCGAGCGGCACGACGTCAAAATGCCGATCTCGAGGCAGATCCAGGACGTGCTTCGCGGGGACATGAACCCGGCGGAGCTCGCGCCCCACCTCGCGACCGACGGGACCGACCAGCCTCAAGGCGAGTAGGACACCCGGGGTCGATACAGTCAGCACCGAGCACCGCCGTGGGCGGGGGAGGAGCGTGGCATGGCCACGAACGAGCACCGTACCCGGGTCGCCGTCCTGTTCGGCGGGCGATCGAGCGAGCACAGCATTTCGTGCGCGACGGCGGGCGGGGTTCTCTCGGCCATCGACCGCGACCGCTACGAGGTCGTCCCCGTCGGCATCACGCGCGACGGTGCGTGGGTGCTCGAGGACGACGACCCCGCCAGGCTCGCGCTCGACTCCGAGAAGCTGCCGGAAGTCATCGACAACGGTACGCGCGTGCACCTGCCCACCTCGGCGATGCACCGCGAGCTGTCCGTTTCGTACCTTCCGGGTGCGCCCATCGGTTCGGCGTCTCCCGAGTCAGGAGCGGCATCGACCGCGGGCGACGCGCACGTCGAGGCGCTCGCCGAGACGACCACTCGCCGATCGCTTGGCGACATCGACGTCGTTCTTCCGCTCCTGCAGGGGCCGTACGGCGAGGACGGCACGATCCAGGGTGCGCTCTCGCTGATCGACATGCCGTTCGTCGGATCGTCGGTGCTCGCCTCCGCCGTCAGCATGGACAAGCACTTCACGAAGATCGTGCTGCGCGACGCAGGACTCGTGGTCGCCCCCGGGTTCACGGTGCAGCAGCCCGAGTGGGGCGACGGCGCGAGCGAGCGCGCCGACCGCGTGCGCAGCCGCGTCGCGACGGAGCTCGGATTCCCGGCGTTCGTGAAGCCCGCGAGGGCCGGCTCGAGCGTCGGCGTCTCGAAGGTCGCGGCGCCGCACGAACTCGACGAGGCCATGCGCATCGGTTTCGCCGAAGACGACCACGTGCTCATCGAGGCGGCCGTCGTCGGCCGCGAGGTCGAGGTCGCGATCCTCGAATCCGGTCCAGGCATCGCGCCCCGCGCATCCGTCGCCGGCGAGATCGTGCTCGGCGATGTGCCCTTCTACGACTTCGCCGCGAAGTATCTCGGGGCCGACGGCATCGACCTCGTGTGCCCTGCAGACCTCGATGACGAGCAGCTCGCCGAGATGCAGGATCTCGGCGTGCGCGCATTCGAGGCGCTCGGCTGCCGCGGGCTCGCGCGCGTCGACTTCTTCCTGACGGAGCAGGGCTTCGTCATCAACGAGGTCAACACGATGCCGGGGTTCACTCCGATCTCCATGTTCCCGAAGTGCTGGGAGGCGTCGGGCGTCACGTACACCGAGCTCATCACCGAGCTCATCGAGGTCGCGATCGCCCACGAAGCGCTCGGGCGGCTGTAGGCGGCGGAGGCGCTACGGCGCATCCGTCTCGTCGGCGTCGTACACGTCGTCGACGCCGACGCACGCGCCGACCGACGGCAGGTATGCGATGAGCGAGCCGAGATCCATCAGCGCGTTCGTTCCCGAGACCGTTCCGTCTGTGGCGTCGATCGTGACCTGCACGGCGGGCGAGCGGCCGTACGTCGTGTACTGGTAGATCGGGGCGCGCGACGCGTCTTCGACCCAGTCGATGCCGTTGAGGCTGATGCACTGGTCGCTCGTCGGGGCCGGCGTCGGCACGCCGCAGTGCAGCAGAACAGTCGCGGGATTGCCCCATGCGCCCGTCGCCTGCGCGTTCGTGGCACGGAGCGACAGGCCGTCGACGGTCTCGGGCAGCCGCACGGTCACCTCGGCGCACTCGGGCGCGTTCGCGGCGGCGGCCGGCTGCATCGGAACCGAGGGGCCGCTGCACCCGGCGAGCGCGAGGGCGGATGCGGCGACCGCGACGAGCGGCAGACGGCGGAGGGAGCGAGACATCGCCACCAAGGGTATCGCCGCTCGGGCGTGGTCGCGGCGAGGGCCGGGCCCGCCGCATGGCCGGAGCGGGCTGAGGGCTTCGCGCCATGACCTAGCGTTGACCCATGCCTGATTCTGCGACGCGACCCGAGCATCCGGATGCGCGGGGGGACGCCACGAGCGCGGCGAACGCCGCCGGGCATGCGGCACCGCGCACCGTCGGCGAGGCGGGGGAGGCCGGCATGCTCGCGCGCATCCTTCCGCGGGCGACGCCTGCGGAAGCCGCGATCGTGCCGACGGGCGACGACGCTGCCGTCGTCGCCGCGCCGGACGGCCGCTACGTCGTCACGACCGACCTCTTGGTCGAGGGGCCTGATTTCCGACGCGCATGGCACGAGCCGCACGATCTCGGCTGGAAGGCGTGCTCCTCGAACCTCGCCGACGTCGCGGCGATGGGCGCCCGCCCGACCGCGCTCGTCGTCGCGCTCGCGGTTCCAGATGAAACTCCGCTGCCGTGGATCGAGGCGTTCGGTGCGGGCTTCGCGGCGTGCCTTGGCGACCTCTCGCCGGGGGCCGGCCTCGTCGGCGGCGACCTGTCGAGCTCGAGCCAGGTCGTGATCTCGGTCACGGCGTTCGGCGATTTGGAGGGGCGCGCGCCAGTGCTCCGGTCAGGCGCGCGCCCCGGCGACGTGGTCGCGCTCGCGGGCGATGCCGGCCGAAGCGCGTCGGGACTCTCGGCGCTGTTCGCGGGGCAAGTGCCCGGATGCTCCACCGAGGAGGGCGCGCTCGTCGGGTCCGGTGCTCCGTGGGCGGCCGTGCGCGAGGCCGTGGAGCCGATCGGCGGGGGCCCGGCCGCCGAAGCTGTCGGCGTCGGTCTGGCCGACCTCGTCGCGGCCGTTGCGGCGTCGCAGTTCGCTCCGAGTCCGCCGATCTCGGCGGGTCCGGTCGCGGCGAGGGCCGGAGCGACCGCCATGATGGATGTCTCCGACGGGCTGCTGCTCGACGCCTCCCGACTCGCGCGGGCGAGCGGCGTCGTGGTCGACCTCGACACCAGCGCGTTCGCGGTCGACGCGGCGTGGCTCGCGTCGCTGCCGGGCGATGCGGGCGTGGGCGGGCCGTCGATCGGCGTCGTCGAGGCGCTCGAGAGGTGCCTCACGGGAGGAGAGGACCACGCGCTCCTGGCGACGTTCCCCGCAGGGGCCGTCGTACCGGAGCCGTTCCGGCGCATCGGGACGGTGCGGGAGGCCGCGCCCACCGCATCCGGATCATCGCCGGTGTTCGTCGACGGAGCGCCCCGCGAGGCCCTCGGCTGGGATCCGTACTCCTGAGCGCCTCCGACCTCCGATCAGCGTGGGAGTCCGCGGAACGACGCACCATCACGAATTATGCGCAGCCTCTGGACAAATAGCGTCGCGCGACATATGTTCACGGGGTCGACGTAATCGTCGATCACTTGAAACTGGGTCGCGCAACGGTGCGCGGACTCTGCGATTCAGAGAGGAAGCGCAGTTCATGTCAATCCGGAGAAACGTACGCACGTTCGCAGCGGCGGTGGCGGTCGCCGCCGTCGGCGTCAGCTTGGTCGGATGCTCCGCCGAGCGAACCGACCCCGAAACCGACGCCGCCGCCGATGCGGGCGGCGCCGCGATCGACTGCAACGTCGGCATCTCGATGCCGACCAGAAGCCTCGAGCGCTGGATCAACGACGGCGAGCAGCTCCAGGCGCTGCTGCAGGACGCGGACTGCACCGCCGACCTCCAGTACGCCGACAACCGCACCGATCAGCAGATCAGCCAGATCGAGAACCAGATCTCGAGCGGCGCCACGATCCTCGTGGTCGCCGCGATCGACGGCTCGTCGCTCGGCCCGGTGCTCGAGCAGGCCAAGTCGCAGGGCATCACCGTCATCGCGTACGACCGCCTCATCAACGACACCGAGGACGTCGACTATTACGCGACGTTCGACAACTACCAGGTCGGCCAGCTGCAGGGGCAGTTCCTCGAGGAGCAGTTGGGTCTCGCCGACGGCGAGGGCCCGTACAACTTCGAGCCGTTCGCCGGCAGCCCTGACGACAACAACGCGAGCTACTTCTTCGGCGGTGCCTGGGATGTGCTCCAGCCGTACGTGGAATCAGGTCAGCTCGTTGTGCCGAGCGGCAAGGCCCCCGCGACGAGCGCCGACTGGGCGTCGATCGGAATCCAGGGTTGGGGCTCGGATGACGCGCAGGCAGAGCTCGATAATCGCCTCTCGTCGTTCTACGCGGGCGGCGAGCAGGTCGACGTCGTGCTGTCGCCGAACGACAGCCTCGCGATCGGCATCATCGCCTCGCTGCGGTCGGCGGGCTACACCCCCGGCGACGACTACCCGTTCCTCACGGGTCAGGATGCCGACAAGGCGAACGTGCAGGCGATGGTCGACGGGTTGCAGTCGATGACGGTGTGGAAGGACACCCGCACGCTCGGCCAGCAGGTGTTCGAGATGGTGCAGGACATCGTCGCGGGCGAGGAGCCCGAGGTGAACGACACCGAGACCTACGACAACGGTGTGAAGGTCGTGCCGTCATACCTGCTTCCGCCCGAGGTCGTCACCCCGGATCAGGTGCAGGAGAAGCTCATCGACTCCGGCTTCCTCGCCGAGTCCGACATCCAGTTCTGAGGTCGCTCGCCCGGCGGGGTGGCGACACCCCGCCGGGCGTTTCGACGGCGAAGAGGCAAACCATGACTGAACCGATTCTCCGCATGGCGGGGATCACCAAGACCTTCCACGGAGTCGTCGCGCTGAACCACGTCTCGATCGACGTCGAGCGGGCCGAGGTACACGCGATCTGCGGGGAGAACGGCGCCGGCAAGTCGACGCTCATGAAGGTGCTGAGCGGCGTCTACGCGTCTGGCTCGTTCGACGGGTCGATCGAGTTCGAGGGACGCGAGATGGCGTTCCGCTCGATCAACGACAGCGAGGCCGAGGGCATCGTCATCATCCATCAGGAGCTGGCGCTCAGCCCGTACCTGTCGATCGCCGAGAACATCTTCCTCGGCAACGAGAAGTCACGGCGGGGCATCATCGACTGGCGCGACACGAACGCCGAGGCGGCGAGGTTGCTCGAACGCGTCGGCCTCGACGAGAACCCTGCGACGAAGGTGCAGGAGATCGGTGTCGGCAAGCAGCAGCTCGTCGAGATCGCGAAGGCGCTCGCGAAGAACGTGAAGCTGCTGATCCTCGACGAGCCGACCGCGGCGCTCAACGACGACGACTCGGATCACCTGCTCGATCTCATCGACAAGCTGCGCGACCAGGGCGTCACCTGCATCGTCATCAGCCACAAGCTGCGCGAGGTGATGCGCATCGCCGATCGGATCACGGTGATCCGCGACGGCGCGACGATCGAGACGATGGCCGTGAGCGATCCCGAGACGGACGAGGGGCGCATCATCCGCGCCATGGTGGGCCGGGATCTCGACAGCCTGTTCCCGCCGCGCGATCCCGATATCGGCGACGAGCTGTTCCGTGTTGAGCACTGGACGGTTCACCACCCGGCAGACCCGGATCGGGTGATCGTCGACGACGCGAACTTCATGGTTCGTGCGGGCGAGATCGTGGGCTTCGCCGGGCTCATGGGTGCGGGCCGTACCGAGCTGGCGATGAGCATCTTCGGTCGCATGTACGGCACGGGAATCTCGGGAACGGCCTTCAAGAACGGTCGGCCGATCGATGTGCGAACGGTCGACTCGGCGATCCGCCACGGGATCGCGTATGCAACCGAGGATCGCAAGCGATTCGGTCTCAACCTCATCGCCGATATCCAGGGGAACGTCTCCGCCGCGGCGCTCGGACGCCTGGCGCGCGGGGGCATCGTGGATCGCTTCCGCGAGCACAAGGTCGCCGATTCGTACCGCTACAAGATGAACATCAAGGCGCCGAGTGTCGCGGCGATCGCGGGCGGGCTCTCCGGTGGCAATCAGCAGAAGGTCGTGCTCTCCAAGTGGATGTTCACGACGCCGGACGTGCTGATCCTCGACGAGCCGACGCGCGGCATCGACGTGGGCGCGAAGTATGAGATCTACGGGATCATCAACGAGCTCGCCGCCCAGGGCAAGGCCGTCGTCGTCATCTCGTCCGAGCTGCCCGAAGTGATCGGCCTCTCCGATCGCATCTACGCCATCTCCGAGGGCCGCATCACGGGCGAGGTCGCCCGCGAGGATGCGACGCAGGAGAGCCTCATGCGGCTCATGACCGCCGGAAGGAACTGAAACTCATGACCACCGCATCGACGAAGACGGTCGACGCGCCGCCGTCGCCTCGCAAGCAGGGAATCCTTTCCCGCATCAACCTGCGCCAGTACGGCATTCTCGCCGCGCTCGTCATCATCATCGGCCTCTTCCAGCTCCTGACGGGCGGGCGCCTGCTCATGGCGGGCAATGTCAACAACCTCATTCAGCAGAACGCCTACGTGCTGATCCTCGCGATCGGCATGGTGATGGTCATCATCGCGGGGCACATCGATCTCTCGGTGGGGTCGGTCGTTGCGATGATCGGCGCGATCTCTGCGATCTCGATGACGCAGTGGGGGCTGCCGTGGTGGGCCGCGGTCATCCTCGCACTCGTCGTCGGCGCAGCGGTCGGCGCGTGGCAGGGCTTCTGGGTCGCGTATGTGGGAATCCCCGCGTTCATCGTGACGCTCGCGGGCATGCTGCTCTTCAGAGGCCTGACCCTCGTACTGCTCACTGGCGGCACGATCAGCGGCCTCCCGGCCGGGTTCACCGCGATCGGCGCCGGGTGGTTCCCGTCGGCGTTCGGCTTCGTGGCGAATCGCGACGGGCTCACCCTCGCGCTCGCGGCGCTCGCGTGCATCGGACTGGTCGCGCAGCAAGTTCGGCAGCGAGCGACCTCGAAGCGGCTCGAGCTGCCGACGGAACCCGCGGCGTCGTTCTGGGCGAAGCTGGGGATCTCGGTCGTCGTCATCCTCGCGGTCGCCTGGGTGCTCGCCGGATACAACGGCACACCGATCGTTCTGCTGATCCTCGCCGTGCTCGTGCTCGGTTACACGTTCGTCCTCAATCGCACCGTGTTCGGGCGCCACACGTACGCGGTCGGCGGCAACCGCTTCGCCGCGCTGATGAGCGGCGTGAAAACGAAGCGGGTCGACTTTCTCATCTTCGTGAACATGGGGGTGCTCGCGGGCCTCGCGGGTGTCGTGGCGACGGCCCGCGCTGGCAGCGCCGTCGCATCGGCCGGGCAGAACTACGAGCTCGACGCGATCGCGGCCGTGTTCATCGGCGGCGCCGCCGTCTCCGGCGGCGTCGGCATCCTGATCGGCGCGGTCCTCGGCGGTCTCGTCATGGGCGTGCTGAACATGGGTCTGTCGATCCTCAACGTCGACGCGGCCTGGCAGATGGCGATCAAGGGCCTCGTGCTGCTGCTCGCGGTCGCGTTCGATATCTTCAACAAGCGCCGCAGCGGATCGGGCTCCTGACCGCCGGTGCGGGCGCTGCCACGCAGCGCCGCGCCCGTACCGTGGCACGATGGAGCGACGGAAGTGGGCGGCGGAGATGACGGCAGGTTCTTCGAGCGTCACCCGCGCATTCGCGCACACGACGGCTCGGTCGACGAACGATCTCGTGCGTCGCCAGAATCTCGCGACGGTGCTCACGATGCTCCACCTCGACGGCACCCTCTCGCGCGGCGAGATCGGCGAGGCGACGGGGTTGACCCGCTCGACGATCGCGGGCCTGGCGTCCGAGCTCGTCGAACTGGGGCTGGCGGTCGAGACGGAGAGCGCACCGACGGGCAGGGTCGG
>JBQDJW010000007.1:15578-18802 GCA_052086425.1 Pseudoclavibacter sp.
CTGCGCTGCGACGATCGGATCGCCGCGCTCAGCGTTCGCGTCGAGCCCGACGCGGTCACGGTGTCGCTCGTGGGGCTCGGGGGTGCGGTCCACTCGCGGCTGCGACACAATTTCGCGGCAACGCCATCGCCGCGGCGGTTCGTGCGTGTCGCCGCGTCGCTCGTCGAGGCGATGAAGGCGGACATCGACCGGCACTACCGAGTCGTCGGCGCGGGGCTCGCTGTGCCCGGTCTCGTCGATCCGGAGGGCTCCGTCCTCGTCGCCCCGGCGATGGGGTGGCGAGGCGAGCGCATCGCCAGGCGCCTCGAGGAGGCGATCGGATATTCGGTGCGCGCCGGCAACGACGCGTCGATCGGCGCGTTCGCCGAAGCGCGCTTCGGCCCGGCGCGCGACGCCGCCAACCTGCTGTACCTCGGCGGGGCGTTCGGCGGGATCGGCGGGGGCGTGATCGTCGACGGCGAACCCCTGCGAGGGATGTCGGGGTTCGCGGGCGAACTCGGGCACACGGTCATCGACCGGCGCGGGCGACCGTGCGTCTGCGGGCGACGCGGCTGTCTCGAGGCCGAGGTCGCGCCGACGCACCTGCTCGCGCTCCTCGGGCGGCAGAAGCTCGACGAAGACGAATTCGACGTCGAAATCGGGGTGGCGCGCGACCCGGCCGTGCTCGCCGAGCTGGAGCGCCAGGTCGAGCTCCTCTCGATCGCGCTCACGAACTTCGTCAACGCGTTCAGCCCTGAGGTCGTCGTGCTCTCCGGGTACCTCGGCGTGCTGCTGTCGGCGAGCCGTGAACGCCTGGCGGAGGCGGTGCGGGTCGATCCGCTCGGAGCAGACGGGCGAGTGATCCGCCTGCAGCGCACGCGCTTGCGCTCGCGGCTCATGCAGATCGGCCCGGCCGAGCTGCCATTCGCGCCGCTCCTGGCCGACCCGGCCTCGATTCGCCAGTGAGCTTCGCGGTGGGCCTGGCGGATCGCGTGCCGGTCAGGCCGTGTGCTCGTAGGTGAGCAACGCCGTGTCGCCGTAGCTGCGCGCGGCGGTCAGCTCGAGAGACGCGGGCGGCGCGGGCTTGCTCGAGCGGGTCGAGCGCTCGAGCACGATGACGCCGCCAGGCGTCAGCCGCGCCGCGAGCGCAGCGAGCAGGGCTTCGAGCTCGTCGTTCGGCACCTCGTATGGCGGGTCGGCGAACACGGCGTCGTACTGGGCGCCGTCGCGCTCGGCGAAGGCAAGCGCGGCCGAGACGACCACCTGCGCGCGCACGCGCCGACGGCCGGCGCCGATCGCATCCTGCACGAGTCGAACGTTGCGCTTCAGCAGCCCGGCGGCCTTCGGCGCCCGTTCGACGAACCACGCCTCGGCCGCGCCGCGGCTCAGCGCCTCGAGCCCGAGCGCGCCAGTGCCGGCGTAGAGGTCGAGCACGGCGGCGCCGTCGAGCGCTCCCGACGCGTCGAGCGATGAGAACATGGCCTCGCGCACGCGGTCGCTCGTCGGACGGGTGCCTGACTTCGGCACGGTGAGCGCGACGCCCTTCGCGTCGCCGGCGATGATGCGGGTCACCCGGCCAACCGTACAGAACGTGGCGGCGGCGACGGGGCGAACGAGACGCGCGCGGGGCCGTTATCGGAACGTGATCTTCTCTCGGGCTATGCGAAGATAGCGGTTTGGAGGAAAGATGACGGACGTGACGAGCGCAAGCCCTCAGGCCGCACGCGCGCCCCGCGTAGCGGGACCCGCTGACAGGCCCGGTATGGGCGACCCGGCAGCCACTCCCGACCCGGGCCCGTTGCCGCGCCTCACGGCGGCGCAACTGCGCGAGGGTGTCGGGCGCATCCGCGACAACGTGCGCCGCGTCATCACGGGCAAAGACGAGCAGATCGAGCTCGCGCTCACCGTGCTCCTCGCCGAGGGGCACCTTCTCGTCGAAGACGTGCCAGGCGTCGGCAAGACCGTGCTCGCGAAGACGCTCGCGGCGTCGATGAGTTCGAGCGTCAACCGCATCCAGTTCACGCCGGACCTGCTGCCGAGCGATGTCACGGGCGTCGCCGTGTTCGACCAGGCCGAGCGCCGGTTCGAGTTCCAGCCGGGCCCCGTGTTCGCGAACGTCGTGATCGGCGACGAGATCAACCGCGCCTCGCCGAAGACCCAGTCTGCCCTGCTCGAGTGCATGGAGGAGCGGCAGGTGTCGGTCGACGGCGACACGCACGGCCTGCCAGACCCGTTCACGGTGTTCGCGACGCAGAACCCGAGTGAGATGGAGGGCACGTACGCGCTGCCGGAGGCACAGCGCGACCGCTTCCTCGCGCGCATGTCGATGGGATACCCGAGCCGCGACGCCGAGCTCGGCATGCTCGACGCCCGCGAGAACGGCGACCCGCTCACCCGCATCCGCCCCGTCGTGAGCGCCGAGATGGTGCGCGCCATGATCGACGCGTGCAGCGGCGTGTACGTCGCGGGTGCGGTCAAGCAGTACATCGTCGACCTCGCGAGGGCCACGCGAGAGCATCCGGATGTTCGGGTCGGCGTCAGCCCGCGCGCGACGCTGCACCTCGTACGGGCGGCAAAGGCCGCGGCGGCCATCGCCGGTCGCGACTACGTCGTTCCGAGCGACGTCTCCGGCCTCGTCGGTCCCGTCTTCACGCACCGGCTCGTGCTGAACACGCGCGGCGCCCGCGGCGGTATCGGCACGAGCGAGGCGGCCCGCGTGGTCGAACAGGTGCTGCAGCGCGTCGCCGCACCGACGGGCGCGTGACGCAGAGCGCGAAGATGTCGACGCCCCTCGCTCCGCCTCGCCAGTCCCGCCCGGGCCGGGGCGGCGAGGCGGCCGTCGCCAAGAGCCTGCGGCCGACGCGGCGGGCGTGGGGCATTCTCGTCGTCGGCGTGCTGTTCCTCGTCGCGTCTGTGGTGTTCGGCCGCGCCGAGTTCGTCGCCCTCGGCGCGTTCCTCGTCGCGCTGCCGCTCGGCACGTATCTGCTGCGCGCCCTGTTCAAGCCGCGCCTCGAGCTCGACCGGCAGATCTTTCCAGGCACGATCGCCGTGGGCGACCGGATGCGCGTGATCGCCGAGGTGCGCAACCGGTCGATCGTGGCGCTCGAGCCGGCGACCTACGTCGACCTCACGCCCGGCGCCGCGGTTTCGAGCATCGGCGGCGTCATGCCGACCGTCGGCTCGCGCCTGCGCCGCAACGAGCGCCACCGAAGGCGCCGCGTCGCCTACACGCTCACGACGATGCG
>JBQDJW010000008.1:0-2365 GCA_052086425.1 Pseudoclavibacter sp.
CGACGCGACCGAGACGCCCGACGCGACCGAGACGCCCGCCACGAGCGCTCCGGCGACGGATGACCCCGAGTCGACGGACACCCCGTCGACCGAGGGTCCGGAGGCGACGGACACGCCGGCGACGGACGACCCCGAAGAGACCGACACGCCGTCGACCGAAGCTCCGGCGCTCCTCGTGCTGCCGATGGAAATCGTCTCGGCCATGAAGCGCGGCGAACCGATCGAGGGCTGACGACCCGAGCATCCGGCCCATCGCCACGAGACTGGGCGGTTGTCGCGAACCTGTTCTGAACAGGAAAGCGACAACCGCCCAGTCGCGGTTCGCGGCACCCGCCCGCCAACCCCACCGTGCCCGGCCGCCGCGACCACGCCGGTGCAACCCGAACCTGCGACAATGACGGATCGTGCAGACCGCTGAACCTCCCTCGCGCACCGCTCGGCGCGGCGTTGCCGGGCTCGCCGAGCGTGCAGCCGACTGGGCTCGTCGCGCGCGGCCCGCGCAGGTGTTCCTGCTCGCGCTCGCCGTCATGTTCGGCCTGCACGCGACGTGGGCCCTCATCACGCCCCTGGGCGGTAGCCCGGATGAGATCGCGCACATCACCAAGGCCACCGGCGTCGCCCATGGGCAGACCTTCGGCGAAGACGTCGACGGCACGCAGTTGCGGTCGTTCACGATTCCGACGGGCATCCGCGCCGCGACCGACGACGTCGTCTGCACGACGTTGCAGCCAGATCGCCCGGCGGGTTGCGACTTCACGTCGCGCGGAGACGACGACGGCACCACCACCGTCACCTCGTCCGCGGGCCTCTACAATCCCGTCTACTACGCGCTGATCGGCTGGCCCGCGCTGCTGAGCGACGGGCCCGGTGCCATCTTCGGCATGCGCCTCGTCAGCGGGCTCCTGGACGCCCTGTTCTTCGCCGCAGCGGTCACCTGCATCTCGTTGCTGCCTCGAGCACGGCTCGCGACGCTCGCGACCGTCGGTGCGATCACGCCGACCGTCGCGTTCCTCGGCGGCATGGTCAACCCCAACGCGCTCGAGGTCGCGACCGTCACGGCGTTCGCTGCCGCCCTCCACGCGGCCCTCGCGCTGCAGGCCAGGGGGCGGATGCTCGTGTGGCTTTGCTCGGTCATGGCGGTTTCCGGGGCCCTCGGCATGCAGGCGCGCAGTCTCACACCGCTGTGGCTCGTCGTCGCGGCCCTCATCATCGCGATCATCGCCGGCTGGCGCTCCTGCCTCGACCTCCTGCGGCGACCCGCGACGCTCGTGGCGCTCGCGGTCGTCGCCGCAGCCGGTGTCGCCGCCCTCTTCGGGACGCTCAGCAGCGGCACGCTCGTGCAGATGGGCGACTACGAGGGCCAGGGCGCGAGGTGGGACGTCGGTCTGCGGGTCACGCTGTTCACGTTCTTCGAGCAGGTGCCGTACATGGTCGGCATGTTCGGGTGGAACGACGCGCCGATTCCGCAGTTCGCGGTCGTGACGTTCCTCGTGCTCGTCATCGCGCTCGTCGGCGCGGCCACGATCGGCACGTCGAGCGTTCGCGGGCGGGTCGGCGTGCTCGCCGCCTTCGTCGCCGTCCCGTTGCTTCCCGCGATCGCGCAGGGCGCATCCGTCACCCAATCCGGCTACATCTGGCAGGGGCGGTACGGCCTCGCGCTCGTCGCGACACTGGTGATCGCGGCCGGCGTCGTCGCGAGCCCCGTGTTCGAGCGGCTCGGGCGGGTGATGCGCGGCCGCGTCATCGTGGTCGCGCTCGCTCTCATCGCGCTCTCCCACGTCGCGGGCATGCAGGTCACGCTGCACCGCTACGGGTCGGGCGTCGTGAGCGAGTACTCGACCCTGCTGATGTCGCCGTCGTGGACGCCGTTCGGGCTGCCCATGATCGTGCCGGTGCTCGCGGTGTGGGTCGTCGTCGCCGCCTGGGCCGCGGGCGTCGCCGTGCTCGTGCAGGCGGCGGATCGGCCGGGCGTCGAGCGCGCCGAGTGAATCGGAGCCCTGAGTCTCGTCGAAGGGTCGGCGGTCCCTCGACCCACCCACGCGGGCTGGAAAAGTGCGCTGCCGAGGCCCGGAAGGCAGCACTTTGCCAGCCCGCGTGGTTGTGCGTCAGCGGATCGGCGCTTGGTCAGGTTCCTTCGGCGGGCTCAGGGGCCCGTGGGGCCGTCGCCGCGCTCGTCGAGCCGCCGGCGAAGCTCGTCGAGCTCGCCGCGCACCTCGCGGATCTCGAGGTCGCGCATCGCGGTCTCCTCCGCGAGCCGCCGAATGCGGGCCTCGACCGACGTGAGCTCGGTCGACAGCTGCACCGCGATGACGAACAGCAGCACGATCGACACGAAGAACACGAGGTTGAGCGGTTCCGCGATGCC